>NZ_JBSGZI010000011.1:0-113912 GCF_053610945.1 Streptomyces sp. NPDC054849 | reverse complement strand
AGGTGCGCACCGGGCCCGCGGGTTTGCGGAGCTGCTGGTCAGCGGTGTTCGGCGGCCTGACGCGGCCGTCAGCGGCCTTCGGCGGCCTTGGCCGCGATGTCCGTGCGGTGCTGCGAGCCGTCGAGACGGATACGCGCCACCGCCTTGTACGCCTTGGCGCGGGCCTGCGCCAGATCAGAACCGGTCGCCGTCACCGACAGCACGCGCCCGCCCGCGCTGACCACCGTGTTGCCCTCGCGCCGGGTCCCGGCGTGCAGCACGTAGGCGTCGGGCTCGTCCTCGGCGGCCACCTCGAGCAGGCCCTCGATCGGGTCCCCGGTCCGGGGGGTCTCGGGGTAGTTGTGGGAGGCGATGACCACCGTGACGGCCGCGTCCTCGCGCCAGACGAGCGGGGGCAGGGTGTCCAGGGTGCCGTTGGCGGCGTTCAGCAGGACGTCCGCGAGCGGAGTGCGCAGCCGGGCCAGGACCACCTGGGTCTCGGGGTCGCCGAAGCGGGCGTTGAACTCGATGACCCGGGTGCCGCGGCTGGTGATCGCGAGGCCGGCGTAGAGCAGCCCCGAGAAGGGGGTGCCGCGGCGGCGGAGCTCGTCGACGGTCGGCTGGAGGACCAGCTCCATGACCTCGTCGACCAGCTTCGGGTCGGCCCAGGGCAGCGGGGAGTACGCCCCCATGCCGCCGGTGTTCGGACCCTCGTCGCCGTCCAGGGCCCGCTTGAAGTCCTGCGCGGGCTGGAGCGGGACGACGGTGACGCCGTCGGTGATGGCGAAAAGGGACACCTCGGGGCCGTCGAGGTATTCCTCGATGACCACGCGGTCGCAGCCGAGCGCGTGCGCGCGGGCGGCGGCCCGGTCCTCCGTGACCACGACGCCCTTGCCGGCGGCGAGCCCGTCGTCCTTGACGACGTAGGGGGCGCCGAAGGCGTCGAGGGCCTCGTCCACCTCCTCGGGGGTGGTGCAGACGTAGCTGCGCGCAGTCGGGACCCCGGCCGCTGCCATCACGTCCTTGGCGAAGGCCTTGGAGCCTTCGAGCTGCGCAGCCTCGGCGGACGGCCCGAAGACGGGGATGCCGGCGGCGCGCACGGCGTCGGCGACGCCGGCGACGAGCGGGGCCTCAGGGCCGACGACGACCAGGTCGGCGGCGATTTCCGTGGCGAGAGTGGCGACGGCTGCACCGTCGAGGGCGTCGACCGGGCGCAGCGTGGCCACGTCGGCGATACCGGCGTTGCCGGGAGCGCAGTACAAGGCGGACACGGCGGGGTCGAGGGACAGAGAGCGGCACAGGGCATGTTCGCGGGCGCCGCCGCCGATGACGAGGACCTTCACGCTGCTCAGCCTAGCCCGGACGGCGCGACCCTCTTCGTGCGGCCACCCAATCAGGAGGCGCTACTCATTCGTGTATTCCTCCACAACGGTGGCTCCGAGCTCGCGCACGATCAGGTCGTGTCCGGTCAAAGCGCTCTCGACGAGGTCGGGATCGTCCTCCTCGGCGAAGTCGTCCTCGGGGGCGACCGGCGGGGGTGCCTGCCGTACGGGGGGCTGGGGGGCGGAAGCCGACTGCTGGGGCGGCTGCTGCTGCGGCTGCTGGTACTGGGGGGCGGGGGCCTGCTGCGCCGGGGGCGGCGGGCTGTAGGCGGGCGCGGGCGCGGACGGGGCGCCGTACGAGGAGGTCTGGACGGGCGCCGGGGTGCCGCCGCCGACTACGGCGTCAATCTTCCAGTTGACCTGGAACTGCTCGGCCAGGACCGCCTTGAGGACGTCCTCGCTGCCGCTGCTGGCGAAGTTGTCGCGGGCTCCCGCGTTGGGGAAGCCGAGCTGGAGCGTGGTGCCGTCGAAGCCGGTGACCTGGGCGTTCTGGCTGAGCAGGATCCAGGTGAAGCGACGGCGGTTCTTGACGGCCTCCAGGACGCCGGGCCACATCGCCTGGACCTGCCCGGCGCCGACGGCCATGCCGGGGGAAGGCGCGGAGGCCGCAGCGGCGGCCGGGGCGGGAGCCGCGGCCGGGGCGGCGGGGGCGGGCGAGGGAACGCCCTGGCCGGGAGCTGCCGCGCTCGGCCAGGCCCCAGCGGCAGGCGGGGCAGCGGCGGCGGGAGCGGCGGCTCCGGGCCAGGCACCGGGTGCGCCCTGGCCGGGCTGTGCGGCCCCGGGCCACGCGCCGGGCGCGGGCGCGGCGGGAGCAGGGGCGGCCGGGGCTGCGGGCGCGGCCTGCACCGGTGCCGCCGGCTGCGCGGGAGCCCGTACCGGCTCGGGAGCGGGAGCCGCGACAGGCGCGGGCACGGGCACCGGAGCAGGAGCAGGAGCAGGAGCGGGGGCCTGTGCACCGGCGGCGGCGCGCGCGGCGGCCACACCCCCACCGGGACCGGCGGGCGCCATGGCGTGCGCCTCGGGCCCGGGCACGTAACCCATGGCGGGCGCGGCCGCGAAGGCGGCGGCTCCGCTGCGCTCCAGCCGGTCGAGCCGGGCCTGGAAGGACCGCTCGTCGTCGAAGGCGGCGGGCAGCAGCACACGGGCGCAGATCAGCTCGAGCTGCAGCCGCGGCGAGGTCGCGCCCCGCATCTCGGTGAGCCCGGTGTTGACCAGATCGGCGGCGCGGGACAGCTCGGCGGCCCCGAAGACGGACGCCTGGGCCTGCATCCGCTCCACGAGATCTGCGGGGGCGTCGATCAGCCCCTTCTCCCCGGCGTCGGGCACGGCGGCGAGGATGACGAGGTCGCGCAGGCGCTCCAGCAGGTCGGCGACGAACCGGCGCGGGTCGTTCCCGCCCTCGACGACGTGGTCGACGACCTCGAAGGCGGCCGCCCCGTCTCCGGCGGCGAAGGCGTCGATGACGGAATCGAGCAGCGAGCCGTCGGTGTACCCGAGCAGCGAGGTGGCCATGGCATACGTCACACCGTCGTCGGCGGCGCCGGCGAGCAGCTGGTCCATGACGGACATCGAGTCACGCACGGAGCCGGCGCCGGCGCGCACGACGAGCGGCAGCACGCCGTCCTCGATCCTGGCGCCCTCCCGCCCGCAGACCTCGGCCAGGTACTCCCGCAGGGTCCCGGGCGGGACCAGCCGGAAGGGGTAGTGGTGCGTCCTGGACCGGATGGTCCCGATCACCTTCTCCGGCTCGGTGGTGGCGAAAATGAACTTGAGGTGCTCCGGCGGCTCCTCGACCACCTTCAGCAGGGCGTTGAAGCCCGCCGAGGTGACCATGTGGGCCTCATCGATGATGTAGATCTTGTAGCGGCTGGACGCCGGCCCGAAGAAAGCCTTTTCGCGCAGGTCACGGGCATCGTCCACACCACCGTGCGAGGCGGCGTCGATCTCGATGACGTCGATGGACCCGGGCCCGTTCCTGGCCAGGTCCCGGCAGGACTGGCACTCCCCGCAGGGGGTCGGAGTGGGACCCTGCTCACAGTTCAGGCACCGGGCGAGAATGCGCGCGCTGGTGGTCTTCCCACACCCGCGCGGCCCGCTGAACAGGTACGCGTGATTGACCCGGTTGTTCCGCAGGGCCTGCATCAGCGGTGCAGTGACATGCTCCTGCCCGATGACCTCGGCGAACGACTCGGGGCGATAGCGGCGGTACAGCGCAAGGGACGACACGTATACGAGGTTATCCGGGCCCGCCGACAACAGCGGCCCGCCGGATCCCGTCGAGGCACATCGAAGGCCCCGGAACGCAAAGCGCCCCCCACGCACCCGCCAGAGCCCACTTACCCTTGCTGCCTTCCGGCCCTGGGGGAGTTGGGTGAGATAGCGCCACGTGAGGGGCTGGCCCCACCCTAGCGGAT
This sequence comes from Streptomyces sp. NPDC054849, assembly GCF_053610945.1. Classification (NCBI taxonomy): domain Bacteria; kingdom Bacillati; phylum Actinomycetota; class Actinomycetes; order Kitasatosporales; family Streptomycetaceae; genus Streptomyces; species Streptomyces sp. NPDC054849. Next base: position 110,137 of record NZ_JBSGZI010000011.1, on the reverse strand, counting down.
GGAGGCCCCGGGAATCGACCCGGACCCCCACCTGCCCTCCGGCCGACGATCACGTTCGCGAGCACCCCTCAACGTCTTGTATTGTTTGCGGCGGAGGATTCGCCTAGTGGCCTAGGGCGCACGCTTGGAAAGCGTGTTGGGGGCAACCCCTCACGAGTTCGAATCTCGTATCCTCCGCCAGTGCCTCACCGGGCACTTGAAGGCCCCGACCGGGAAACCGGCCGGGGCCTTCTGCGTTCCGTGGTTGCAGTCGTTGCAGTCTTGGCGGTTCAGTACCGGCGACATCCGGGGCGCCCTGGACTCCGGCCGCACCTCTGACGAGATCACAGCCGGCCTGTCCGCCATCGCAGCCGGGCCTCCGCCCCGGTGCCGGCGTATCTGATCATCGACACCGCCCGCAGGCAACGAAAGACAGCTTGCGCGAGATATTCGAACCCACAGTCGATATCCAGGAGGACATACGGCTGATCTTCGGCTGGGTGCCCGTCGACGACCGCGCCTACGACCGCGCCTGGCAGGTCCGGGACGCCCTCACCGAACAGGGAAAGCACCCAAGCGCCGGCGCCGTCGACCTCGTCGTCGCCGCGACGGCCGAGTTGCAGGGGCTCACTCTCCTTCATCGCGACCACGACTTCGAGTGCATCGCGGCGGTGACCGGCCAGCCCCTCCAGTGGTACGGCCCGGGGCCCGGCAAGTAAGTCGGCAGTGGTTGCAGTCCTGGTTGCATGCGCCTCCCTCCAACCGGTGCCCTGCCTCCGGCCGAGGCGGCCCACCGACACAATGGCCGGATGACGGACGAGGTGTTCCTGATGCCCGCCCGGCCGACCGCCACCGCCGGGCTGCTCGCCGAGGCCGCCGCCCGGCGGGGGATGACCGTGCGGGCCCTCGGTCCCGGGTTCGCCGCGCTGGCCGGGCGGCCCGTCCACTGGTGCGGCGGCCCGCACGCCGCCGATCGGGTGGCCGGGGTGCTCGGGCTGGGGCTGCTGGAGCCGCCGGACGACTGGCTCACGCGGCTTCCGGAGCGGTTCACGGGCCGCAGGATCGAGCTGACCACCCTGGACCGGGCACGGGCCCTGACCGGTTCCGGGCGAGCGGCCTTCGTGAAGCCGCCGCGCGAGAAGTCCTTCCCGCCCGCGGTGTACGGCGACGGCTCCCCGCTGCCGCGGTCCCTCCCCGCCGCCACCCCCGTACTGGTCTCGGAGGTGGTGGACTTCGCCGCCGAGTACCGGCTGTTCCTGCTCGACGGGGAGATCGCCGCCGGGAGCCGGTACGCCGTCCACGGGCGCCTGGACCCCGCCCCCCTCGACGAGGATCCGCGCGGGGCGGACGTACGCGGCTTCGCGGCCGGACTGCTGACGGCGACGGCCCCGTACCTGCCCAGCGCCGTCACCGTCGACGTCGGCCTCGTCCGCGGGACGGGCCGGTTCGCGGTGGTTGAGGCCAACATGCCGTGGTTCTCGAACAGTTATGCCGCGCGGCCCGACGCAGTCCTGGACGTGGTGCTGCGCGCCGCCGGTCCCCGCCACCGCGTCCGTGCCACCGACCTTCCGTTCCTGACCTACCCGTAGGCCGCCCTCCTCGACCTCGTCGCGCAGACCCTGGACGGGGCCCGGGGCGGCGATCCTGGCCGACGACCAGCTGTCCCGCGACGTCCGCCGAGGCGTCGGCCGGGGACGTGGCCCGGGAACACCCCTTCTGCGACGATCACCCGCCCCCGGTCGCCGCCGAGGCCCGGCTAGCCGACGTAGACGTCGAGGGGCGGGAAGCAGATCGCGTTGTCCGTGCTGCAGATGTACTCGCCCGTCGAGACGGCCGCCGCAGGGCGCTCGTACGTCAGAAGGCTCAGCGTCCGGCCCGAGGCGAAGACGGCCGTGGCGTCGCGGACCGGCCCCAGCTCGGGACGGGGTGTGCCGGATCCGGAGTAACCGTAAGGCCCGTGGCCTGCGTCCACGACGGCGAAGAAGACCGTACGGGCGTCCGCCCCGCCGGGCCGGGCGGCGTACGTCGTGGCCTTGGTCACCAGACGGATGCCGATCCGCGCCCAGGAGGCCGGCAGGGGCTCGCAGGTGGTGCTCGCGCGCGCGTCCCGGATCACGGCCAGGCAGGAGGTCCGGTCGTCCGGCATCCAGGCGAGCTCGCCCGCGCCCGACGGCTCGCGGTGGATCACGATGACGGCGTCGTCGCCCGGCACACGTGAGCCCGGTACCCGGCGGGCCGCCTCCAGCAGGGGTGCGTCGGCGGCCGTCACCTTCCCGTCCCCCACCGCGGCGGCCGGCCCGGACGTCGACGGCTCGGGTGACTGCGAGGCCGGTGGCGAAGTCGGAGCCTGCGTGGGGGCCGGAGCCGGCGAGGGCGGCGGCGGAGACGACGGCGGTTTCAGCGAAGGAGCAGGTGAAGGCAGCGCCTTCGGCGACAGTGGCGGCGCCGGAGGCATCGTGCACGAAGTCGTCGCCAGCATCATCGCCAGGCCGCATCCCGCCGCCACAGCCGTCGCACGTCGCACGCGATCCGCCCCCTGCACCGCTCGAACTCACCTATCAGGAGACGAAGTCTGCCGGGTCGCGCCTCGCTGCGAACCGTGGGGCGCCCGTAGTGGTGACCGGTGACTCCCGGGGCGCATCGGGGGCCCTGCGTGAACCGCCGGCCGGGGCACGAAGGCACGCCCACCGGCGGCCGGGACGGAATGCCGGACCGGCTGCGTTTCAGCCGAAGCTCGGCATCTCGCCGACCGTCGTCGACATGTCGATCACCGCGAAGGCCGCTCCCTGCGGATCCGTGACCGCCGCGAAGCGGCCGAACGGGCTGTCCATCGGGCCGAAGTGCAGCTTCCCGCCGTGCTTCTTCGTCTTCGCGACCGCCTCGTCGCAGTCCGGGACGCCGAAGTAGATCTGGATGTACGGCGGTACCTCCGGCGGGAAGTCGTCGTCCATCTTCATCCGGCCCAGCACCGGGTTCTCGGGGCCGTTGACGCTGAAGACCTTGAAGTCCATGTCACCGGCGGCGGGGTCGTCGCCCGCGTCCATCTGCTGGACGCTGTACGGGAAGACCTCCGGCAGGAACGTGTCCGGCTTGTCCGGTTCCCGAGTGAAGACCTCCGCCCAGGCGTACGAGCCCGGCTCGCCCATCTTCTCGAAGCCCTTGTGCTCACCCGGCTGCCAGACGCCGAAGACCGCGCCGCTCGGCTCCTTCGCGATGAGCATCGTGCCGAAGGGGCCCACCTGCATCGGACCCATCAGGACCTCACCGCCGGACGAGGTGACCTTCTCGGCCGTCGCCGCCGCATCGGGCGACGCGAAGTACAGACACCACTGCGAAGGGGCGTCGACCCCCGGCATCGGCGGGACGACGGCCGCGACGGCCTTCCCGTCGGAGTAGGCCTGCGTGTAGTTGCCAAGCTCCGTGCTGGCCTCGCCGAAGGTCCAGCCCAGTACGTCGCCGTAGAAGGTCTTGGCACCCTCCACGTCCGTGAACATCGCGTCCACCCAGCACGGTGCGCCTTCGGGGAAATCAAGCATGATCTATCGACTCCTCGGTTCGTCCCTGTCGTCGTACTCACGCTAGGCGGGCGGTGTGCCGACCGCGCGGGGAGCGCGCCCACGCGGGACGCTGGTGCCATGGACAAGGACATCACCATCCGGCTGGCACAGCAGCCGGAGGCGGACGCGCTGCTCGGCCGGAGCCCGCTCGCCGCGCTCGTCGGGATGCTGCTGGACCAGCAGGTGCCGATGGAGTGGGCGTTCTCGGGGCCCTGGACGATCGCCCAGCGGCTGGGCTCGGACGATCTGGACGCGCACGCCATCGCCGCGTACGACCCGGAGGCCTTCGCCGCGCTGCTCTCCGAGAAGCCCGCCGTGCACCGGTATCCGGGTTCGATGGCAACGCGGATCCAGCAGCTGTGCGCGTACCTGGTGGAGCACTACGGCGGGAACGCCGAGGCGGTCTGGGCCGACGCCGCGACGGGGCAGGAGCTGGTGAAGCGCCTCAAGGCACTGCCGGGCTTCGGGGAGCAGAAGGCGCAGATCTTCCTCGCCCTGCTGGGCAAGCGCTTCGGCGTGCGCCCGACCGGCTGGCGGGAGGCCGCGGGCGGGTACGGGCAGGCGAACGTCTACCGTTCGGCGGCCGACATCACCGGCCCGGAGTCCCTGGCGAAGGTGCGGGCGCACAAGCAGGAGATGAAGGCCGCGGCCAAGGCGGCCAAGGCCGGCGGCGACTCCTGAGCCCCGTCTCGGCTCCGCCCCTGATCACAAAGGGCTGATCGGCGGCCGGGGCGGAGACGGGATCGGAGGCGGGGTCATAGGCCTGGTCAGGCCCCGGAACGGACCCGTGACGGGCGGCTGATTGACCGGCCTGACGCACCCCTCATTGACCTCTGCGACCGGTCTATCGGGGCCATAGATTGGGGACATGACAGAGATCGCGACCCGCGCCGCCACTGCCGAAGCCATCTACGACGCCCCCGGCAGCCGCATCACCCTGCTCACGGACACCGCCGAGCTCACCTGCAACACCGCCACCTTCGAGGAGGGCGCGGCGGGCGCCCCGGTGCACTTCCACACCAAGGCCACCGAGTTCTTCCACGTCACCGCAGGGCGGCTCGACGTCCTCGTCGGCGATGAGATCCAGACCCTGGGCGTCGGCGACTTCATCGCGATCCCGCCGGGCGTCAAGCACGCCTTCGCCCCGGCCGCGGGGCACACGGCCGGCGTCTTCGTCGGCTTCACGCCCGGCATGGGCCGCTTCGACTACTACCGGCTCCTCGGCCGCGTCAACGCGGGCGAGGCCACCGTCCAGGACATCAAGGACAGCTCGGCGACCTACGACAACCACTACGCGGAGAGCGCCGCCTGGAGCGGCCGCCGCCGCAGCGCGGAGCCGTAGACCACGTCCGCGTCGAGGCGGCGCAGCTCCTCCGCGATGAGTTCGGCGCCGCTGCGGATCTTCAGGGCCACCTTGCGGTCGGGGCTCCCCGGCAGGGTCAAGGTGGCCAGCGCCCCCGCGGGCCGGTCCACCCGGATCTCCCCGCCCGTGGTCTGCAGGCTGACCCCGGTGATCACCGGACCCTCGGTCGCCACCCGGGACACCGCAACCCCGAGCCGGTCCTCCAGCCAGCGCGCCAGCAGCTCGGCGCTCGCGTTGTCGGGCTCGCTCTCCACCGCCGCGCCGGTCACCTGCAGCGGCTTCTGGTCCAGGGCGGCGGCCAGCAGGGCCCGCCACGGCGTGAGCCGGGTCCAGGCGAGGTCGGTGTCGCCGGGCTGGTAGCCGAGGGCCCGCTCGTCGAGCACGCCGACCGGGTCGAAGGCTGCGGCCGCGTCCGTGATCCGGCGCTGCGCGAGCGCGCCCAGCGGGTCCCGCGCCAGGTCGGTGGGGGCGTCGGCCGGCCACCACGCCACCACGGGCGCGTCCGGAACGAGCAGCGGCAGGACGACCGAGCCGGCCTGCTCCGTCAGTGCCCCGTGCAGGCGCAGCAGCACGACCTCGCCGCTCCCGGCGTCGGAACCGACCCGCAGCTCGGCGTCCACCCGGTCCGCGCGGAGCTTGTGCGGGCCGCGTGAGGTCCGCTTGATGACCGCGATGATGCGGCAGGGATGCTCGCGCGAGGCCTCGGAGGCCGCGCGTACGGCGTCGTAGGCGTTCTCCTCGTCCGTGACGAGGACAAGGGTCAGCACCAGCCCCATGGTGGGGCTGCCTATGGCCCGGCGGGCTGCGAGCAGGGCCCGGTTGACCTTGCTGGACGTGGTGTCGGTGAGTTCGGTCCGCATGCACCGAGTCTGTCACCGCGTCACCGGCGCTTGCGCGCCGTCCCGAAGATCGAGCGCGTGATCTCCCGGCCCAGCTGCGACCCGATCGACCTGGCCAGCGAGCGGAACACCCCGCTGCCCACCACCTGCTCGGCCGGCGAGGGATCCGGCTTCGGGGCGCTGCGGGCGGTCCGCGCGGCCTGCTTATCCGCCTGCGCGGCCTGTTTCTCCGCCCGCTCGGCCTGCTTCTCCGCCTCGGCGGAGGCCGCGGCCGCCTCGGCCTGCGCCTCCGCCGCAACCTGCTCGGCGGTGATCTTCTCGTACGCCGACTCGCGGTCGACCGGCTCCGCGTAGCGCGGCCAGAGCAGCGAGGACTTCACCGCCCGGTCGAGGTCCTCCGCCCCGATCGGTCCCATCAGCGACTGCGGGGCGCGCAGCCGGGTCGCCGCGACCGGGGTCGGGGCGCCGTTCTCGCTGAGCACGGTGACGACCGCCTCGCCGGTCCCCAGGCGCGTGAGCAGCTCCTCCAGGTCGTACGCGGAGTGGGGGAAGGTCTTCACGGTCGCCTTCAGCGCCTTGGCGTCGTCGGGGGTGAAGGCGCGCAGCGCGTGCTGGATCCGGTTGCCGAGCTGGGCGAGTACGTCCGCCGGCACGTCCTTGGGGGTCTGCGTGACGAAGAAGACGCCGACGCCCTTCGAGCGGATCAGGCGCACCGTCTGGGTGATGGAGTCGAGGAAGGCCTTCGAGGCCCCGTCGAAGAGCAGATGCGCCTCGTCGAAGAAGAAGACGAGCTTGGGCTGCTCCAGGTCGCCGACCTCCGGCAGGTCGTGGTAGAGGTCGGCCAGCAGCCACATCAGGAAGGTGGAGAAGAGCTGCGGCTTGTCCTGGACCGCCGCGAGTTCCAGGACGGAGACCACCCCGCGGCCGTCGGCGGCCGTGCGCAGCAACTCGCCTGTGTCGAACTCGGGCTCTCCGAAGAACTCCGAGGCCCCCTGCGTCTCGAAGGCGGTCAGCGCCCGCAGGATCACCCCGGCCGTCACCGTGGACAGTCCGCCGATGCCCTTGAGTTCGGGTTTCCCCTGGTCGGAAACGAGGAAGGCGACGACCGCGCGCAGGTCCTTGAGGTCGATCAGCTCCAGGCCCTTGGTGTCGGCGTAGTGGAAGATCAGGCCGAGCGACTGCTCCTGCGTCCGGTTGAGCTGGAGCACCTTCGACAGCAGCACCGGGCCGAAGCCGGTGACGGTCGAACGGACCGGGATGCCGGGACCGATCCCGCCGAGCGAGTAGAACTCGCCGGGGCACCCGGTCGGTTCCCACCTCTGGGCCACCTCCCTGGCCCGTTCCCCGATCTTCTCGTTCGCGGTGCCGGGCGCCGAGATCCCCGAGACGTCCCCCTTGATGTCCGCGAGGAAGACCGGGACGCCGTGGGCCGACAGCTGCTCCGCGATGAGCTGGAGGGTCTTGGTCTTGCCGGTGCCGGTGGCCCCCGCGACCAGCCCGTGCCGGTTGAGCATCGCCAGCGGAATGCGGATCTGCCGGTCGGGCAGGCACGCGCCGTCCCAGAGCAGGGCCCCGAGGTCGAGCGCGGGTCCGGTGAACGCGTACCCGGCGGCGATCCGGTCCGCCGGGCCCGTGCGGTCCACCGGGCCCGTCTCGTCCGCGGGGCCCGAACCGTCCGCCGGGCCCGTCGGGTCCGCCGGGACGGCTGGGTCGGTGCTCTCACTCATGGATCACTCCCCGATTGGCATCGTTCGCCACTTTTGCACCACCGCTGCGAGGCTGCGCCCGCAGGCACCGGCCCGGTAGGCTTTCCGTGTGATCTTCAAGCGCATCGGAAGCGGGCGGCCGTACCCCGACCACGGCAGGGAAACCACCCGGCAGTGGGCGGACGTCGCGCCGCGCCCGGTCCGGCTCGACCAGCTCGTGACGACCAAGGGACAGCTGGACCTCGAAACGCTGCTGGCCGAGGACTCCACCTTCTACGGCGACCTGTTCGCCCACGTCGTGAAGTGGCAGGGGGACCTCTATCTGGAGGACGGGCTGCACCGCGCCGTGCGCGCAGCCCTGCAGCAGCGTCAGGTGCTGCACGCGCGCGTCCTCGAGATGGACTGACGGCTTCGCGTAGATTGCGCCTTTCGGGTCACCATTGACCTATCAGCAGATCATTTAGTAGGCATCACCACCGGGCCGCACTACGCTGCGCCCATGAGCATGCTCACTCCCCCCGGCATGGGCGGAAAGTACCGCGTCACGGGAGCGGCCTACCCCCGCATGAGCCGTAAGCGGAGCCGTCCTCGGATCGTCCTGGCCGTGCTCGGCTCGGTCCTCGCGCTCGCCCTGGTCGGCTACGGGGCGCTGCAGCTCATCGACGTGTTCCGGGGCGACAGCCCCAAGCGGAACACGGCTGCGGGTGCCAAGGACTGCCCGACGACGCCCCCCAAGCCCGCTGCCAAGGGCGGCTCCACCGCCGCCTCCACCGCCTCGGCACCGACCCCGGCCAAACCGGCGGTCGTGCTCCCCCCGCCCGGCGAGATCACGGTCAACGTCTACAACGCGACCCCGCGTGCGGGCCTGGCCAAGGCCGTCGGCGACGAGCTGGCCAAACGCGGCTTCGTCATCGGCCACGTCGGCAACGCCCCGGCCGACTTCGACAAGAAGGTCCCCGGCACCGGGATACTGCTGGGCTCCCCGACGACCGACAAGGCCGTCTTCTCCGTACTCGGCACGCAACTCGCCGGCACCACCCAGCAGTCCGACACCCGCGAGACCGCGGACGTCGACCTGATCCTGGGCGACGCCTTCAAGGAGCTGAGCACGAAGGAGGACGCGGACAGGGCGCTGGCCGTCCTGGCCAACCCCGTGCCCGCGCCTGCCAAATGCTGAGCCGCGGACCGCAGACCGGCGGCTGCTGAACCGCCGGCCGTGACGCCGGAGCGCCGGAGCGCCGGGCGGCTGCCCACCTGCTCGGCAGTCGGCCGCTCGGCCGCTCGGCTACTCGTACTCGGTTACTGGGCTACTCGGTTACTGGGCTACTCGGCCGAGCCGTACATCCGGTCGCCCGCGTCACCCAGACCCGGCACGATGTAGCCGTGCTCGTTGAGCCGCTCGTCCACCGCTGCCGTCACCACGGTCACCGGCGTGCCCGCCAGCTCGCGCTCCATGATCTCGACGCCCTCGGGCGCGGCCAGCAGCACCACGGCCGTGACGTCGTCGGCGCCGCGCTTGATCAGTTCCTGGATGGCCGCGACGAGCGTGCCGCCGGTGGCGAGCATCGGGTCGACGACGTAGACCTGCCGTCCGGAGAGGTCCTCGGGCATGCGCGTCGCGTACGTGGAGGCCTCCAGGGTCTCCTCGTTGCGGACCATGCCCAGGAAGCCCACCTCGGCGGTCGGCAGCAGCCGCACCATGCCGTCGAGCATGCCGAGGCCGGCACGCAGGATCGGAACGACCAGCGGGCGCGGGTGCGAGAGCTTCACACCGGTGGTCGGGGCGACCGGGGTCTCGATGTCCGCCTGCTCCGTGCGCACGTCCCGCGTGGCCTCGTATGCGAGCAGGGTCACCAGCTCGTCGGCGAGCCGCCGGAAGGTGGCGGAGTCGGTGCGCTTGTCGCGCAGGGTGGTGAGTTTGTGCGCCACCAAGGGGTGATCGACGACCTGCAAACGCACAACATCCTCCAAAACTCAGCCTGCGACCTGCAAAAACGGTCGCACGACGCGACCTGCACCCAAAAGGCTACGCGCTGACGCGGCCCCTTCGCGTCCGAAGCCGCGGCCACGCCCGCGTCAGCCTGCGGATGCGACCCGCGCGGACGCCCAGCACGCTGGACTGATGAGCAACGCACCGGTCATCGCAGCCGTCGACGGGTCCGAACACAGCCTCAAGGCCCTGCAGTGGGCACGGGCCGCGGCCGTCCGGCACGAAACGGGGCTGCTGATCGCCCATGTACTGCCCGACCACGCGCAGTTGTATGCGGGGCGCCGGGCCTCGCTGCACGACGCCTCGCAGCCGGCGCAGTTCGCCGACCCCGTCAGCGACTGGGTCCGGGCGGTGCTCGACGCCGGCCCCGAGCTGCCCGAGGGGGTCCGCTACGAGGCCCTGGAGGGCTCCGTCCCCGAGGCGCTGCGGGTGATCGGGACGCAGGGCCGGATGCTGGTGATGGGCTCCCGGGGCCGCGGCGGCTTCGCCAGCCTGCTGCTCGGCTCGAACAGCAGGGCCGTGGCCAGTACGGCGGCCTGCCCGGTGGTGGTGGTCCCGCACGCGGAGCGCAGCGCCCGGGACGCCGACGCGGAGGAGTCCGCCGGGCGGGTGGTCCTCGGGCTGCACGCCGCCGAGACGCCCGACGACGTACTGGCCTTCGCGTTCGCGGAGGCGGCCGTGCGGGGGACCACCGTCCAGGTGGTGTCCGCGTACGCCATTCCGCCCGCGCCGACCCTGGTGATCGACAGCCCCTTCGCGGTGATCCCGCCCGAAGGGCTGGCCGACGACGGGGACGCCGTACCGGCCGAGCGGGAGATGCTGCGCTCCCAGACGGCGCGGCTGGCGCCGTTCCGCACGCGCTACCCGGACGTCCCGGTCGAGCAGGCTGCGGTACCCGGGGATCCGGCGGGCCGGCTGGTCGCCGCGTCCCGGTCGGCGGCACTGGTCGTGGTCGGCCGCCACCACCCGCGGCGCACCGCCATGTCGCTGATGATCGGTTCAGTGGCCCACGCGGTGCTCCAGCACGCGCACGGCCCCGTAGCGGTCGTCCCGACCCTCAAGGACGACGCCTGACCTGCGACGGGGTGGCATCAAACGGTCCGTCCGGGGGAAGGTGGGTGCAGGGGGGACGACCGACCAGCCCCAGGTGGTGGCCGATGCCCGACACGCAGCCGAGCGACGATGCCCCGGAGACCCCGGCGCAGCGCCGAGCCCGCCGCGCGCAGTTCCTGCGCGACCTGATGGAGGCGCGTGAGCTGCGCGACCGCGTCCAGCCCCGCCGCGCCCGCGCGGCCCGCATGCGCCAGCAGATGCGCATGCGCACGTTCCGCTGGTAGGCCGCGGACCCGATTCCGCCCCGCCTACCCCATCCACCTCGGCCGACGACTCCAGCCCCGTCGACCCCACCACCTCCGCCGACGACTCCAGCCACGCCGAGCCGAAGCCGGCCCCGCCGGCGTGTGAGGCGCCGGCCCGGCCCAGCACCGCGCAGCGCCCCGTCAGGCCGCGACACGAGCGGGCCCGCAGGGCAACCGAGACGGCCTCCGCCACCCCGAAACACCCCGCCGCCACAACCCCGCACGCCCCCCGCCACCGCACGGCGCGGCACGACGCAAGCGCGGAAGACCTCTCGCAACGCCGCTGTTTCTGCCACGATGCCGATTGGGCGGGGTACGGCGGCGAGCACACGGCCGCTCTGCCCCAACCTCCGGCCGGGGGGACCTCCAACCGGCACGCCTAAGACCAGTGGGAGAGTCACGGTGTATTTCGCCGCACTGCTCGCGCGCACCGAAGACGGGTGGGAAGCGAGCGACATGGAACTCGACGACGTCGAGTCCCTCAGTGATCTGATCGATCTCGCCCGTTCCGCCGCTGTCGACGACGACACGGTGGTCGCCCTCATCGAGCAGGAGGACGCCTGGTTCGGCGTCGTCCGCGTGGACGGCGAGGAGGACCCGCGGTACTTCGTATCGAACGCCGCCGCGGCCGCCCGCAGCTCCTACGGCTCGATGCTGACCAAAGAGCTGCTGGGCAGCGACGAGGAGGACGACGAACTCGACGAACTGGACCTGGACGGCACCGAGGACGGCGAGGAGGACGCCGTCGCCGCGTACGCGGACGACGACGCCGACGAGGACGAGGCGGGCGGGGCCGGCGCGGAGCCGGTGCCGGCCGGTCCGCTCGGCGATCCCCGGCTGCTGGACGACCTCGGGGTGACCCACAAGCAACTGATGACCCTGGACGGGGACGCCCTCTCGGAGATCGCCGAGTCCCTCGGCGCCACCGAGGTCCTGGAGGCCGTCCGCTAGTGCTCCCTGCACACACCGACGATCCCGTGAGGGACCCGTGGCGGGACTCCATGCGCCTGGCGCTCCAGGAGGCCGCCCGGGCGGTGCCGGCCGGCGATGTGCCGGTCGGCGCCGTCGTGCTGGACCCGGACGGGAACCTGCTCGCCACCGGGTACAACGAGCGCGAGGCGACCGGCGACCCCACGGCGCACGCCGAGGTGGTGGCACTGCGCCGGGCCGCGGCCAAGCTCGGGGAATGGCGGCTTCCGGGGTGCACCCTCGTGGTCACCCTGGAGCCGTGTGTGATGTGCGCGGGCGCGCTCGTCCAGTCGCGCGTCGCCCGGGTCGTCTACGGCGCGGACGACGAGAAGGCCGGCGCGGCCGGGTCGCTGTGGGACCTCGTACGGGACCGCAGGCTCAACCACCGCCCCGAGGTGGTCCGCGGCGTCCTCGCCGAGGAGTGCGCCCGGCAGCTGACGGACTTCTTCCGGGACCTGTGACGGATACGGATTTCAGCGCACGGGCCACCTTGGGCTAAGCTCTCTCTCGGTAGCGTGTCCGAGCGGCCGAAGGAGCACGCCTCGAAAGCGTGTGATGGTGCAAGCTATCCGTGGGTTCAAATCCCACCGCTACCGCTCTGACCGAGAGCCCCGCCCCGCAAGGGTCGGGGCTCTCGGCGTTTCCGCGCGCCCACGCCTGCGGCTGCCTTCGCGCGTCTGCTTCCCCGTCTGCTTCCCCGTCTGCCTCCGCGTCTGCCTCCGTGCCCGCGCCGGCACCGGCCCGTACCGGCCCGCCGACCGCCCCGGACGGGCCCCTCCGGAGTACGGCGGCGTGACCGCCCGCCCCTTCCGCCGTTGTCACGGCATGACCAAGACCCAGCGCATGCTCGCCGCCTTCGCCCTCGCGGGGGCCGCCGCGGGCCTCGCCGCACCCGCCGCCTCGGCCGCCCCCATCGCCCCCCTCGCCCTCCCGGACCTGCCGACCGCCGCCCCGGGGATGCCGGCGGGGGCCCAGCCCGCTTCCGTCCAAGAGATCGGGGCGAAGCTCAGTGAGGGCGCCAACCAGCTCAACGCGCTCATGGAGCTGCCCAACCACCTGGCGCCCGTGATCGCCCCCGTACAGCCCCTCACGGACCTGGCCGGCGGCATCGAGTAGCCCCCGCCCCCCAACCGCCCCCGCCTCCGCCCCGGCTGCGCCGCGGGACGACGCGTTGAAGGCCCCGACCGGGGTCGGGGCCTTCAACGCGTGGGACGGGGGAAGTGGCATCGGGGGGACAAGCCACTTCCCCGATGAGGACGGACCCGCCGGTCCGAGCCGCAGTCAGGGGGAAGCCGACGGCTCGGACCCCGTGGCGCGGCCCTGCCCCTCACCCACCGATTTCCTGCCATAACCGGTGGACTCCTCTCAATCCTGCGCCCACGGCAATCCCGGACTCACCGGCAAAGGACCCGGAGTACCGGGTCATTGGTCCTTAAAGGGCAGGTGAGTGTCCCATCTTGACCGGTTAGACTCACCCGACTTGCAAGGACCGGTTGGGGAGGCCGCCCGCTCGTGGACACCAAGAAGCTCATCACGGGTGCCCTCACCGTGTTCGTCCTCTTCGTGATCATCACCCAGCCGAAGAGAGCGGCCGAGATGGTCGGAATAGGCTTCCAGGGGATATCGGATGCCGCCTCCGGCATCGGCGAGTTCATGACCGAACTGGTGCGCTGACCCCGTACGCTGAAGCGGTTCCCGGACTTCCGGCCCCCCACTCCGACGGGTGGGGGGCTTTTTGCATCCCCACGACTGGGCATAATGCCCCGATATGCCCAACTTGCCGTCAACACGGCAATATACGGTGCTTGCACACAGTGCACATCTCTTGTGATGCTATGACCGCTTTTGACGGATGAGTTGACTGAAGGGGTGGCGTGACCGTGCCGGCCAGTACTGCGCCTCAAGTGCCACCCCGACAGGACCCCCAGGTACCGCCCCAGCAGGACCCCCAGCGAGAACACTGCCAGGAGCCCCGCCCGGAGCCGCCCGAGGAGCCCCCGGCCCCGCCGAGACCTCCGAGCCGGGGCGCGGACACCCGGGCCCTCACCCAGGTCCTCTTCGGCCAGCTGAAGGGTCTGGAGCCGGGCACCAGAGAGCACACCCGGGTGCGCGGGGCCCTCATCGAGGCCAACCTCCCGCTCGTCCGGTACGCGGCCGCCCGCTTCCGCAGCCGCAACGAGCCGATGGAGGACGTGGTCCAGGTCGGCACCATCGGGCTGATCAACGCCATCGACCGGTTCGACCCGGACCGCGGCGTGCAGTTCCCGACCTTCGCGATGCCGACCGTCGTGGGCGAGATCAAGCGGTACTTCCGGGACAACGTCCGCACCGTCCACGTCCCGCGCCGCCTCCACGAGCTGTGGGTCCAGGTCAACGCCGCCACCGAGGACCTCACCACCCTCCACGGCCGCACCCCGACCACGGCAGAGATCGCCGAGCGGCTGCGGATCACCGAAGACGAGGTGCTGTCCTGCATCGAGGCCGGGCGCAGCTACCACGCGACCTCGCTGGAGGCCGCCCAGGAGGGCGACGGCATGCCAGGGCTGCTGGACCGCCTCGGCTACGAGGACCCGGAGCTGGCGGGGGTCGAGCACCGCGACCTCGTCCGCCACCTCCTCGTACAACTGCCCGAACGCGAACAGCGGATCCTGCTCCTGCGGTACTACAACAACCTGACGCAGTCACAGATCAGTGCAGAGCTCGGCGTCTCCCAGATGCACGTCTCCCGGCTGCTCGCCCGGAGCTTCGCCCGACTGAGATCCGCAAACAGGATCGAAGCGTAACCGGAACGAGTGGAGATCATTCAGTCGTTTCCCGACAGAACGGGCTGATCACCTTCTGACCTCTTCTGTCGCTGGAGATATATGTCGACTTGGCGCTACAGCGTGTTGCCGACATGTGACATTCTGCTTGAACCGCGTTTGCCGCAGCCCCGCCTCCGGTATTCAGGTGGAGGCTGCGTTCCTCCGACGGACGCGCCGTACGCGACCGTCCGCGACCTCAAGGGGGTGGCATGTCCGTAGACCAGGGCAGCTCCAAGGTGCTCACACTCGTCAAGAGCGTGACGCCGCCGGCAGTGTCCCACCGCTCGGAAGCCATCGACACCCGCACCCTCTCCCGCTCCCTCTTCCAGCGACTTGCCGCCCTGGACGCGGACAGCCCCGACCGGGCGTACGTACGCGACACCCTGATCGAGCTGAACCTGCCCCTCGTCCGGTACGCGGCCGCCCGCTTCCGCAGCCGCAACGAGCCGATGGAGGACATCGTCCAGGTCGGCACCATCGGCCTGATCAAGGCGATCGACCGGTTCGACTGCGAACGCGGCGTGGAGTTCCCGACGTTCGCGATGCCGACCGTCGTGGGCGAGATCAAACGATTCTTTAGGGACACCTCCTGGTCCGTCCGCGTCCCGCGCCGGCTCCAGGAGCTGCGCCTCGCGCTGACCAAGGCCAGCGACGAGCTCGCCCAGAAACTGGACCGCTCGCCGACCGTGCCGGAGCTCGCCGCCGTGCTCGGGGTCTCCGAGGAGGACGTCGTCGACGGCCTCGCCGTGGGCAACGCCTACACCGCCTCCTCGCTCGACTCGCCCTCCCCGGAGGACGAGGGCGGAGAGGGTTCGCTCGCGGACCGCCTCGGCTACGAGGACACCGCCCTCGAAGGCGTCGAGTACCGCGAGTCCCTGAAGCCGCTGCTCGCCAAACTCCCGCCCCGGGAACGGCAGATCATCATGCTGCGCTTCTTCGCGAACATGACGCAGTCGCAGATCGGCGAGGAGGTCGGCATCTCCCAGATGCACGTCTCCCGGCTGCTGACCCGCACCCTCGCGCAACTGCGCGTGGGCCTCATCGGAGAGTGACCGGGCGCCGCCCGCTTCCCAATTGACGATGCGTCAGGAAAACTGGCGTGATGCGAAAGGGATCGCGAGCGGCCACCACCCTCCTCGCCCTGTCCTGCACGGCCGCCGTCGGCCTCACCGGCTGCGGCGGCCCGGCGCGGGACGGATACGTCGCCGTGGGCGCCGCGGCCCCGGGCCCCGAACGGGGCGCGGGGGAGAACGCGGCGCCGCAGGGCCGGGTGGAGTTCCAGCAGCTCGGCGACCCGTCCGCGGCGGGCGGGTCCTCCGCGTCGGCCGGCACGTCGGCCGGGACGCCCGCATCCGGGTCCCCTGGCGGCTCCACCCTGGGCGGAGCCGCGACTACCGGCGCCGGCGGCTCCGCAGGCACATCCGGCGCTTCTGCGGGACCGGGCCGGACCACCACGACACCCGGCACACCGAACACGCCGGGCACGCCAGGCGCGCCGGGAACCCCCACCGTGCCGGCCTCGCCGACGAACCCGGGCGGCCCGTCCACCCAGCCCGGCACAACGCCCCCGGCCCCGCCCCCGGCCACCCCGGCGCGACTGACGCTGTCCACACCGACCAGGGCGGCCGCGGCCGACCGCTGGTGCGAGCGGGTCACCATGACCTTCACCAACAGCGGGACCACCGCGGCCCGTTCGGGCACGGTCAGCTTCGCGACGCACATCATCGGCGCCCTCGGCGTCGACTGGGCCACGATCACCACGACCCAGCCGCTCCCCGCGCCCATCGCGGGCGGAGCCGTGAAGACGCAGACCTACACCGTGTGCGTGGAGGCCTGGCGGGTTCCGCTGGGCATGCACGTGGACACCCGGAAGGTCACCGCCACCTGGAGCTGAGCCCGTCGGGCCCGCCGGGGGACGTCAGCTTTCGGTCGTCAGCTCAGGACCACCCAGGCCGCCGCGCCGATCACGAGCACGAGCGCGAGGACCAGTCCGAGCTTCACGGCCGGGTTCGACGACCCGGACCGCCCCTGCTCCGCGCGGCGCTGCTGACGGGATCCCGGTCCCCCCGCCTGCCGGGCCGGTGCCGCCTCTTCGACGAACGCCCGGAACATCTGCGTGCTGCCCGCGGGGTCGTGGTTGCCCTCGGGGACCTGTGAGTTGTGGTTGTCAGCCATGGAGCAGGACCCTAGCCGGTTTTCCGATTCCTTTACCGCCCCACCCCCAGATTCGTTTGCCTGTAGCAACCATTCGCTCTTATGGTTGCCTCAAGCAACAAGATGGGGGACACCCGGTGACCGTGCAGACCACTCGTCCCACTCGGCCCGCTCAGACCGCTCAGACCGCTCAGACCACTCAGACCACTCAGACCGCAGCGACCGCCCGGACCACTCTTTACGAGGAGCTGGCCCGGCGGCTCACGGGCATCGGGGCGGTCAAGCGCGAGCTCGCCCGCCACCTGCCCCCGGACTGCCCGCCGGGCGCCGCCGCCGTCCTCACCGTGCTCGACCGGCAGGGAGAGATGCGGCTGAACCGGCTGGCGGAGTGCATGGCCGTCGACATCTCGGTGACCAGTCGGCACGTCACGCACGTCGCCGACCGCGGCTGGATCGAGCGCGAGACCGACCCGGGCGACGGACGCTGCCGGATCCTGCGGCTCACCCCGGCCGGTCGGGCGCTCCTCGGCGAGATCGGCGCCCGGTACACGGCCGCGCTGGAAAAAGCCCTCCACGACTGGTCCGCCCAGGACATCGACGTACTGAACACGCTGCTGGCCCGACTCCGATCGAGCTTCTAGACGAAGGAAAGACATGGCCCAGTCGGAGACGACGACCGACCACACGCCCGCTCCCGAACCCGTGCACCCAGCCACGGCCGTGACGATGACCCACCCGCAGGTCATGAAGGCGCTGTCCGGGCTGATGCTCGGCATGTTCGTGGCGATCCTGTCCTCCACGATCGTCTCCAACGCCCTGCCCCAGATCATCAGCGATCTCGGCGGCACCCAGTCCTCGTACACCTGGGTGGTCACCGCGGCCCTGCTGTCGATGACGGCGGCCACCCCGCTGTGGGGCAAGCTGTCCGACCTCTTCAGCAAGAAGCTGCTGGTCCAGATCTCCCTCGTGATCTACGTCCTCGGCTCGGTGGTCGCGGGCATGTCCCAGAACACCGGCACGCTCATCGCCTGCCGCGTGGTCCAGGGCATCGGCGTCGGCGGCCTGTCGGCCCTCGCCCAGATCGTCATGGCCGCGATGATCTCCCCGCGCGAGCGCGGCCGGTACAGCGGCTACCTCGGCGCGGTCTTCGCCGTCGCCACCGTCGGCGGCCCGCTGCTGGGCGGCGTCATCACCGACACCGAGTGGCTGGGCTGGCGCTGGTGCTTCTACGTCGGGGTGCCCTTCGCGGTCATCGCGCTGATCGTGCTCCAGAAGACCCTGCGGCTGCCGGTGGTGCGGCGCGACGTCAAGGTCGACTGGCTCGGCGCCTTCCTGATCAGCGGGTCCGTCTCCCTGCTGCTGATCTGGGTCACGCAGGCCGGCGACTCCTACGCGTGGATCTCCTGGCAGACCTGGGCGATGACGGGCGGCGCGGTGGCGCTCGGCCTGCTCTTCGTCCTCGTCGAGTCCCGCGCGAGCGACCCGATCATCCCGCTGCGGCTGTTCCGCAACAAGACCATCACCCTGGCCTCGGCGACCTCTCTGTTCGTGGGCATCGCAATGTTCTCGGGGACCGTGTTTTTCAGCCAGTTCTTCCAGTTGGCGCGCGGCGAGTCCCCCACCATGTCCGGAATCCTCACGATTCCGATGATCGCCGGGCTCTTCGTCTCCTCCACTCTTTCCGGTCAGGTGATCACCAAGACCGGTAGGTGGAAGGCCTGGATCGTCACCGGCGGGGTGCTGCTGACGGCCGGACTGGGTCTGCTGGGCACCCTGCGCCACGACACCCCGTACTGGCACATCGCCCTCTACATGGCGGTGACCGGCCTCGGTCTCGGCATGATGATGCAGAACCTGGTCCTCGCCACCCAGAACCAGGTGGCCCCCGAGGACCTGGGCGCGGCCAGCTCGGTCGTCACCTTCTTCCGCTCCCTCGGCGGCGCCGTGGGCGTCTCCGCACTGGGCGCGGTCATGGCCAACCGGGTCACGCACTACGTCCAGGACGGCCTGGCCGCCCTCGGGCCGAAGGCGGCGGCCATGGGTCACGGCGGCACCGCCGGGGGCGGCATCCCCGACCTCGACACGCTGCCCGCGCCGGTCCGCGAGGTCATCGAGTCCGCGTACGGGCACGGCGTCGGGGACGTCTTCCTCTACGCCGCCCCCTTCGCGCTGCTCGGGCTGGTACTGGTGGTGTTCATCAAGGAGGTCGCCCTGAAGGCGAAGCCCGCGGCCCACGCCCCGGCGGCGGCTTCGCCCGGGCCGTCCCCCGCCGAGGCCGCCCCGGAAGCCGCCCGAGAGGCCCGGATCAAGGCCTAAGCGGTGGTGGCCTTGGCCTCGATGCCTGCGATCAGGACGTCGAGCGCGAGGCAGAAGTCGCCTTCGGGCGCCCGGCGGACCGCGCCCCCGCAGCCGAGCAGGAACTGTGAGACGGCCAGGTGGGCGCCGGTCCGGGCGGCGTCCGCCAGGCCGGTGGCGTCCAGCAGCCTCTGGAGCGCGGCGTCGAAGGCCCGCGCGTGCGGGCCGATGTTCGGGTAGGCGGCGGTGAGCGGAGCCACCCACGGATGGTCGGCCAGCACCCCGCGGTAGCCCCGGGCCATCGTCTGCAGCCGGACCGGCCAGCCCGCCTCGCCGGGTTCCGGCGGCCCGGCCGGCAGCCGCAGCTCGCCCAGGGCACTGTCCAGGGCGAGTTCGAGCAGGTCGTGCCTGGTGTCCACGTACCAGTACAGGGACATCGCGGTGACTCCGAGGCCGGCGGCGAGCCGGCGCATCGAGAACCGGGCCAGCCCCTCTGCGTCGAGCAGTCGTACGGTGGCGGCGGTGATCCGCTCACGGTCGAGCCCGGAGGGCGCCTCGGCACGGCGTCTGGTGGGGGCGGCCGGCCTGGCGGCCAGCCACACACTGGTCCGGGTCTCGCCGGGATCGGCCGCGGTCACCATGCAGGCGCCCTCCTCACGACAGGTGGATCAGCCCGGAATGCCCGGTCTGCCCTCTTGATGCTAGGTCCTGTCGTCCCGGTCGCGTGGCCAAGTGCGCAGTATCGGGTACTGCCGTGACGCCTGATCAGGATGTCGGAGCCGTCAGGTCGTAGAAGGTGGCTCCGCCGACCGTGGACGCCGTGAACGTTGCCTTGACCCAGGTCTCGACGGCCGTGCTGGTGCCACCACCCGGGCCGCCACCACCCGGGCCGCCGCCGCGCTGGCCGCCCTCGGCGGTGCCGGTGCCGATGCCGGTGCCGCCCTGGCCGATGAACCAGTGGATCCGGCCTTCCTGCACGTACTTCTTGAACTGTTCCAGGGTCGGCGAGGGGTCGCTGCCGTTGAAGCCGCCGACCGGCATGACGGGCACACCGGAGGCCAGCTGGTAACTCGCCGCGTTCTGCGAGCCGATGGCGGCCGCCGCCCAGGTGTACGCGTCGGCGTCGGCGGTGAGGGCCGCCTTGGCCTCGGCCCCGACCTGGGCGCCGTTCAGCAGACCGCCCGGACCGCCCCGGCCGCCGCCTGCGCGCTCGGCACCGGGTCCGCCCGCCCCACCCTGGCCCTGCGGCAGAGTGCCCTGGGCACCTTGGCCGCCTCGGCCTTGCGGCACCGTGCCCTGAGCCGGGGCGCCCTGCGGCGGGGTGCCGCCGCCCTGATCGCCGCCGGGCCGGACGCCGACCGGCTGCCCGCCCGGGCCGCCCTGCAGCATCTCCCCGGCACCGCCCGGGCCGCCTGCGCCACCAGGGCCACCAGGGCCACCGGGGCCACCGGGGCCGTCCACCATCCCGCCGGGTCCGCCCCGGCCGCCCGCCACCGCCGGTCCGGCGGTCACGATGGAACCGGTGTGCCCGGTGCTCACGGTCGTCAGGCAGTACGCGAGCGGCCCGGCCAGGGCCGCCGCCAGTCCCAGCCCGGCCGTGGCCCGCAGCATCCGGTGGCCGGCCCGCGCGGCGAAGGGCAGCGCGGCCGCGGCGAGCAGCCCGCCCGCGAGGACCGCCCAGCGCAGCCACGGCAGGTAGCCGGTGGCCCGGCCGAGGAGCACGTACGACCAGACCGCCGTCAGGGCGAGCGTGCCGGCCAGCGTGAGCGCGGCGGCCGGCCCGCTCCGCTCCTCCCACAGCACGGCGGCGCCCATGCCGATCAGCGCTGCCACGAAGGGCGCAAGCGCCACCGTGTAGTACTCGTGGAAGATGCCCTGCATGTAGCTGAAGACGACCGCGGTGATCAGCAGTGAGCCGCCCCAGGCCAAAAAGGCCGCCCGGGCCATGCTCTCCAGCGACTCGGTGGCCCGGCCGGCCCGCCAGGTGACGACCAGCCCGGCCACGAGCAGCACCAGGGCCGCCGGCAGCAGCCAGGAGATCTGCCCGCCGATGTTGCCTGCGAAGAGCCGGTCGAATCCGGTCTCCCCCCAGCCGCCACCGCCGGCGCCGCCGCGTCCGCCGCCGACGCTGCCGGTCTCATTGCCGTTGATCCGGCCGAGGCCGTTGTAGCCGAGGGTCAGCTCCAGGAAGGAGTTGGTCTGCGAGCCGCCGATGTACGGGCGGGAGGAGGCGGGCCACAGTTCGACGATCGCGACCCACCAGCCTCCGGCCACGACCATCGCGAGCCCGGCCGACAGCAACTGCCCGAGCCGCCTGCGCAGCGGGGTGGGCGCGCATACGGCGTACAGCACGGCGAGCGGCGGCAGGATGACGAAGGCCTGCAGGGTCTTGGTGAGGAAGGCGAGGCCGACCGCGACACCGGCCCACAGCAGCCACCGGGTGTGCGCCCCCTCGAGGGCCCGCAGCACGCAGTACACGGTGACGGTCAGCAGCAGGGTCAGCAGCGCGTCGGGGTTGTTGAAGCGGAACATCAGCGCGGCGACGGGCGTCAGTGCGAAGGCGGTCCCGCTCAGCAGCGCGGGCCCGGGCCCGAACTGGCGGCGGACGGCGGCGTACAGGACGCCGGTCGTGGCGACCCCCATCAGGGCCTGCGGGACGAGGATCTGCCAGGCGCCCAGCCCGAACAGCCGGACGGACAGCATCATCGGCCACAGGGCGGCCGGGGGCTTGTCGACGGTGATGGAGTTGCCGGCGTCGGAGGAGCCGAAGAAGAACGCCTTCCAGCTCTCGCTGCCCGCCTGCACGGCGGCGGAGTAGAAGGAGTTGGCGTAGCCGGAGGCGCCCAGATCCCACAGGAGCAGCGCGGCGGTGGCGATCAGCAGCACGGCGAGGGCGGGTCGTTCCCAGCGGGGCCGGTCGACGGCGTGGCGGCCGGTACGGGCCCGTGCTTCGGGGACCGGGAGGAGCGGAATTGCTGCGGTGGTCATCGGATGTCGTCCTTCACGGGGGTGTCGCGCCGCTCGGGGAAGACCCAGGCGCGGAAGAGCAGGAACCGCAGCACGGTGGCGGCGAGGTTGGCGGTGATCAGGACGGCCAGTTCGGTGCTGTGCGCGGCATCGGCCGTGGCCGCTCCGAGCGCTGCCAGGGACCCGCTGGTCAGGGCCAGTCCGATGCCGAACACCACCAGTCCTTGGGCCTGGTGGCGCACGGCCCGGTCCCGGCCGCGGACGCCGAAGGTGAGCCGTCGGTTGGCCGCGGTGTTGGCGACGGCCGAGAGGAGCAGGGCGGCTCCGTTGGCGTGCTGCGGCCCGGTCCCGCCGCGGAAGGCGGAGTACAACAGCAGGTAGAGCAGGGTGGACAGCGCTCCCACGGCGCAGAAGCCGAGCAACTGGCGGGCCAGTCCGCCGTCCACCCCGGGCAGTGCGGTGCGGTCGCGCGGGTCGTCGCCCAAGGGCCGGGCGAGCCGGTCGAGCGGGAGCGCTCCGACGGCCAGGGCCCGGCCCACGCGCCAGACGCCCTTGAGGTCCTCGGTGGCGGTCCTGACGATGTGGACGGTGGAGTCGGGGTCGTCGACCCAGTCCACCGGCACCTCGTGGACCCGCAGCCCGGCCCGCTCGGCGAGGACGAGCAGTTCGGTGTCGAAGAACCAGCCCGTGTCCTCCACCAGCGGCAGCAGCCGCTCGGCGACCTCGCGCCGGATGGCCTTGAACCCGCACTGGGCATCGCTGAACCGGGCGGCGAGGGAGGAACGCAGCAGGAGGTTGTAGGCGCGGGAGACGAACTCCCGCTTCACCCCCCGCACCACCCGTGAGGAACGGGCCAGGCGGGTCCCGATCGCGAGGTCGGAGTGGCCGGAGATCAGCGGCGCGACCAGAGGCAGCAGGGCCTTGAGGTCGGTGGAGAGGTCCACGTCCATGTAGGCGAGGACGGGGGCATCGGACCCGGACCAGACCGTGCGCAGGGCCCGGCCGCGGCCCTTCTCCTCCAGCCGGGTGCTGCGTACGCCGTCCAGTGCGGCGGCGAGGGCGGCCGCGACCTCGGGAGTGCGGTCGGTGCTCGCGTTGTCGGCGACCGTGATCCGGAAGGGATAGGGGAAGGTCCGGGTGAGGTGCTCGTGCAGTCGGCGCACGCACGGGCCGAGGTCCTTCTCCTCGTTGAAGACCGGGATCACCACGTCGAGGACGGGCTCTCCGGGCACGGGCGCGAGGGGCGCCCGTGCCGGAAGGGCCCCGGAGGAGGTGTC
Organism: Streptomyces sp. NPDC054849; assembly: GCF_053610945.1. Taxonomy (NCBI): domain Bacteria; kingdom Bacillati; phylum Actinomycetota; class Actinomycetes; order Kitasatosporales; family Streptomycetaceae; genus Streptomyces; species Streptomyces sp. NPDC054849. Next base: position 86,879 of record NZ_JBSGZI010000011.1, on the reverse strand, counting down.
GGTTCGCATGCTCAAACCCTCGCGGGGCGGCCTGTCACCGCTGTGTGGTGAGCCTGTGACCCGTCTGTGAGTCCGGCTGCGCCGTCCCCCCGGACCGGGCGAGCGGAAGGACGACCTCGAAACGGGTCCGGCCCGGCTCGCTCTGGACGCCCACCCGCCCGCCGTGCGCCGCCACCACGGCTTGGACGATGGCGAGACCGAGTCCGGTGGAGCCCGCCGCTCGGGACCGGGAGGCGTCACCACGGGCGAATCGCTCGAAGACGTGGGGGAGCAGCGCGGGCGCGATACCCGGCCCGTCGTCTTCGATCCGCAGGCGGACGGAGGATGTTTCACGTGAAACATGCGCGGTGACCGTGGTGCCGGGTGGGGTGTGCGTACGGGCGTTGGCGAGAAGGTTGACCAGGACCTGCTGCATGCGGGCGGGATCGGCGCGCACGAGCGCGGGCTCCTCGGGCAGGTGCAAGCGCCAGTGGTGCTCGGGCCCGGCGGCGCGTGCGTCGCTGACGGCGTCGATGACGAGCGGGGCCAGGTCGGTGCCGGCGTCGGCTTCGGCGTCGGCGTCGGTGCCGGTGCCGCCGGTGGCGAGCGGGCGACCCGCGTCGAGCCGGGCCAGCAACAGCAGGTCCTCGACCAAGCCGGTCATCCGGGTGGCCTCGGACTCGATCCGGCCCAGGGCGTGCCGGGTGTCGGGACCGGGCTCCTCCCGTCCCCGGCGGGTCAGTTCGGCGTAACCGCGGATCGAAGCCAGCGGTGTGCGCAGTTCGTGACTGGCGTCGGCGATGAACTGCCGGACCCGCGTCTCGCTCTCCTGGCGGGCGGTGAGGGCGGAGGAAACGTGACCCAGCATCCGGTTGAAGGCCGCCCCCACCTGGCCGACCTCGGTGCGGGGGTCGGCCTCGGACTCCGGGACCCGCTCGTGGAGGGCGGGCTCGCCCTTGTGCAGCGGCAGTTCGGAGACCCGGGTGGCAGTGGCGGCGACCCTGCGCAGCGGGCGCAGAGCGACGCCGACCAGCGCCTGCCCGGCGAGGGAGGCCGCGATCAGCCCGGCGAGGGTGACACAGACCTCCACGCCGACCAGGGTGCGGACGGTGGAGTCGACGTCCCGCAGGGGGAAGCCGAGGACGAGCCGCCCGTCGGGGGAGGCCAGCACCCGGTAGGCGCCCAAACCCGGGAGATCCGCGTCCACCGGCCCGGACGGGCCCTGGACGGCCTTCCGGGCGGCCTGTGCGAGAACCCGGCTCTGCTCCTCGGTGAGCGGCGGCGCCTTGTCGGGCGACCACCCCTCGACGCGCGCGTTACGGGCGGTCAGCACCGCGCCGGCGGAATCCAGACGGAACCCGGCGGCGTCCAGCGGGCTGCCGGGCGGCATGAGGAAACCGCCGCTGCTCTCCCGGGCCGCCTTCTGGCCGGGCCCGTGGCCTGCCATCGTGACCGAGGTGCGCAGCTGCTCGTCGAGCTGGGTGACCAGGTACGAGCGCAGGGCGAGGGTCGTCACGGCCCCGATGGCCGCGCTCACCACGGCGATCAGCGCCACCGCCGAGACGACGAGCCTGGTCCGCAGAGACCAGGGCCCGCAGGCTCGCCGGCGCCGATTGCTGCGGAAGGCCACTACTCGGCCGGCTTGATCAGGTAACCGGCGCCGCGCCGGGTGTGGATCATCGGCGGCAGGCCGAGGCCGCTCTCCAGCTTCCTGCGCAGGTAGGAGATGTACAGCTCGACCACATTGGCCTGGCCGCCGAAATCGTACGACCACACCCGGTCCAGGATCTGCGCCTTGCTCAGCACGCGCCGCGGGTTGCGCATCAGGTAGCGCAGCAGCTCGAACTCGGTGGCGGTCAGGTGGATGTCCCGACCGGCCCGGACCACCTCGTGGCTGTCCTCGTCGAGCCGCAGATCACCGACGGCCAGCACCGAACCGCCGCGCGCCGCCTGCGCCGCGCCCGAGCGCCGGATCAGGCCGCGCAGCCGGGCCACGACCTCCTCCAGGCTGAAGGGCTTGGTCACGTAGTCGTCGCCGCCCGCCGTAAGGCCGGCGATCCGGTCCTCGACGGAGTCCCTGGCGGTCAGGAACAGCACGGGGACCTGGGGGATCTCCCGGCGCAGCCGCCCGAGGACGGCGAGTCCGTCCATGTCGGGGAGCATGACGTCGAGGACCACCACGTCCGGGCGGAACTCGCGCGCCGCCCGCACCGCGCCGGCCCCGTCGCCGGCGCTGCGGACCTCGCAGCCCTCGTAGCGCAGGGCCATGGACAGCAGCTCGGAGAGCGAGGCCTCGTCGTCGACGACGAGTACCCGGCAGGGTCCGCCGTCGGGCCGTACCAGGGCCGTGGGGTTGCTCGTGGACGTGGACCCGTGAGAGGTGGTCGTCGCAGTCATACCGGCACGCTGTCCGGCGGCTCTGAGAGCGTTCTTGTCCCCGCCTGTGAATTTCCTGAGAAAGGAGGACGGGCCGAAGCACAGGGTCAGCCGTCGAGGCGGAACAGCCGGGCGCCGTTGTCGTGGCAGACCGCCCGCAGCCAGTCGTCGCCGAGGCCGAGGCGTTCAAGGGCGTCGAGCTGGTGCTCGTAGGGGTAGGGGATGTTCGGGAAGTCGGTGCCGAGCAGGATGCGGTCGCCGAGGTCCGCGAGCCGTCCGAGGTCCCCGCGCGGGAAGGCGCTGAGCTGCTCGGAGAAGTCGGTGAAGGCCATGGTGGTGTCCAGGCGCACTTCGGCGTACCGGTCGGCGAGGCCGAGGAAGTCGGCGTACTCCGGCATGCCCATGTGGGCGATGACCAGCGGCAGCCGCGGATGGCGGGCCAACAGCCGGGCGACCGGCTCGGGTCCGGTGTACTTGCCCGGGGCGGGGCCGGAGCCGCAGTGGATCACGATCGGAATGCCGGCCTCGGCGAGCAGCCCCCAGACGGGGTCGAGCCGGTCGTCGTTCGGGTCGTAGTCGCCGACCTGGAGGTGTGCTTTGAAGATCCGGGCCCCGGAGTCGACGGCCTGGCGGACGTACGCGGTCACGCCCTCCTCAGGGAAGAAGGTCGCCGTGTGCAGGCAGTCGGGGGTGCGGGCGGCGAAATCGGCGGACCAGGCGTTGAGCCAGGCGGCCATCGCGGGTTTGTGCGGATAGAGCATGGCGGTGAAGGCCCGGACCCCGAACTCCCTCAGGAGCGCGACGCGCTGCTCCTCCTCGTGCCGGTAGGTGATGGGCCACTCGACGCCGGTCAGGGGGCCGACCGCGTCGAAGTAGTCCCACACCTTGTCCAGGACCCGCGCGGGCATGAAGTGCGTATGGACGTCGACCAGTCCGGGCAGCCCGAGCCGCTCCCGGAAGGCGCGGACTTCCTCAGCCGTTGCGTGCAAAGCCGTGGCTCCGTTCGACGGTCGCGACGTGCAGGGTGTAGCTCTCGTACCAGTCCTTGCGGCCCTGTCTCATGGCCGCGTGGTGCTCCACATCCTCGCGCCACAGGGTGAGCGACTCGTGGTCGCGGAAGTAGGCGACGGTGATGCCGAGGCCGCCGGGGGTGCGGGCGGACTCGTAGCCGAGGAAGCCGGCATTCGTCCGGACGATCTCGTTCATCCGGGCGAGGGTCTCGGGATAGCCACTGTCGTCGGCAGCCCGGACATTGCTGAAAACAGCCATCACATAAGGGGGTTCGAAGGCCGGTACCGGCTGAATGCTCATGCCCCCCACCCTCTGCGGGGCCGCCCCGGGATGTCCACAGGAATCGGCCCCGGGAGGCCGAAGGGATCCAAGTTTTGACCATGGACGCCGTGGTCCGCGGGGTCAGAACAGCCCGTCCTGCTCGGCGGGAGCGGTGGCGGCGGACGGGATCTGCGCCACCGGGACCGAGGTCACCGCCTCGTCCCCCGGGGCGGTGAGCTCCCAGCCGGCCAAGCGCCGGGTGTCCAGCACGAGCCCGTCGGCGAGGTGCAGATCGGGACCGGCCGCGCCCACCAGCCGGCCTACGACGGCCCCGCCGGGGATCATGTCGGTGAGCACCCGCGCGGGGGCGGGCAGTGCGTCCAGCCCGAACGCGCCAGCATGATCGGCAACTTCGCACCCCATCTGCTCCAACGACTCCGGCCACCCGGGCAGCGACGCCGCGCGGGCGTGCAGCTCGGCGACCTCCCGGGCCCGCTCGGCCCCCGACGGGAGGTGGGCCCGGCCGGCGCGCTTGCGGGCGTACGCGATCCGGTCGGGCACCCCGAGCGCCGCCCGCAGCAGCTCCTCCGTGCGCCGGGTGGCCATCAGCGGACCCCGCCCCAGCCAGGCCCAGGCCACCGCCCCCTGTTCCAGCAGTCGGGCGGAGCCGCGCTCCTCGGCGGTGATCCCGACCTTGACCATGCCGGGCCCGAACCAGGCCAGATAGACGCGATAGGTGCGCGGATCGGCCACGTTGGTGTCGGCCGCCACGGAGAACGACCGGTCGAGGCGGGCGCATTCAGGGCACTGCGCGTTCCCGGCGCGACCCGGCACGGTGCCGGCGGTGGGGCAGGGGGTCCGCTTCCCGGCCCGCCACACGCCGAGGCAGTGCCGCTCGCCGCGCGCGACGAAGGCCAGCCGCTGCCCGTACGCGAGACGGCTCGCCCGCTCGCCGCGCCCCTGCCCGTACCACCCGATGGCGGGTCCGCCGTCCATCCATCGGATCCCGGTGCACCACCAGGTCACAGCGGGAGGGGCCGTTCGAAGAAGGTCTCCAGCACGACGGTGGCGTGCGTACCGCTGACGCCGTTGATGGCGTAGAGGCAGCGCAGGACGTCCTGCAGCTGCTCGGTCGAGGCCGTGCGCACCTTGACCAGCACGGACGCGCTGCCCGCGATGATGTGCGCCTCCTGAATCTCGGGAATCGCGGCGAAGTCGGCGCCGGACTCGCCCATCCAGGCGTTGGAGTCGACCATCACGTAGGCGAGGACCCCGCTGCCGACGGCGGCCGGGTCGACGTCGACGGTGGTCCGCCGGATCACCCCCCGCTCGCGCAGTTTGCGCACGCGCTCGTGGGTGGCCCCCGCCGAGAGCCCGACGGCCGTGCCGAGAGCGGCGTACGACTGTCCGGCGTCCTGCTGCAGGCGCAGGACGAGCGCACGGTCGATGTCGTCCACGCGATCTTCCTCCCATGGGCCTGTCGACCCTTGCGAAGACGGTACCTGATCCTGCAATCTCACCATCAGACCGAACAAAATTCGGCAAGACTCAGTCAGGGGGAAACCATGTCCGGCATAGCCGACCTCACCTTGTACGAGATCCTGGACGACCGCTTCCAGACCGGCCGCTGCGCCAACGGCGACGCCCGGCTGGACCGGCTCTACGACGACTGCCGATGGGCCGAGGGCCCGCTGTACCTGCCCGCCTGGCGGCAGCTGGTGTGGAGCGACATCCCGAACGACCGGATGCTGCGCTGGGACGAGGCGACCGGAGCGGTCTCCGTCTTCCGCTCCCCGGCCGGCCACTCCAACGGCAACACCCTGGACCGTGAAGGCCGTCTGATCACCTGTGAGCAGGGCAACCGGCGCGTCACCCGCACCGAACCGAACGGCAGCCTGACCGTCATCGCCGACCACTTCGACGGCAAGCGGCTCAACAGCCCGAACGACGCGGTGGTCCGCTCGGACGGCTCCATCTGGTTCTCCGACCCGGACTTCGGCATCACCAACGACTACGAGGGCCACCGCGCGCCGAGCGAGATCGGAGCCTGCAACCTCTACCGGGCCGACCCCTCGACCGGCGAGGTCCGCATGGTCGCCGACGGCTTCCTCGGCCCCAACGGCGTCGTCTTCTCCCCGGACGAAAGCGAGCTGTACGCCGCGGACACCCGCGCGGGCCACATCCGCGCCTTCAAGGTCACCGACGACGGCGCACTCACCGGCGACCGGGTCTTCGCCATGTGCCCCAGCGTCGACAACATCCGCTTCGACGACGAGGGACGCCTGTGGGCGGCCGCGATGGAGAACGGCGTCCAGTGCTACGCCCCGGACGGCACCCTGATCGGCCGCCTCCGCGTCCCCGAACCGGTCTCGAACATCGCCTTCGGCGGCGCCAAGAACAACCGTCTCTTCATCACCGCCACCACCTCCCTCTACTCCCTGGTGATGTCGGTGACCGGCCTTCCCCGGGTTCTCTGAGGGCTGCCGTGTCCGGCTACCTCGCGACGAACTGCGTCAGGATCGCCTGCACCTCGTAGATGTCGACCCCCTTGGTGAAGGTCTTCTCGATCGGCGCCGAGCTGCCGGATATCCAGATCTTGAGCTCGGCGTCGAGATCGAAGTGGCCGGCGGTCTCCACGGAGAAGTGCGTGATGCTCCGGTACGGGATGGAGTGGTACTCCACCTTCTTCCCCGTGAGCCCCTGCTTGTCGACGAGCACCAGCCGCCGGTCGGTGAGCAGAATCGTGTCCCGGATCAGCAGGTACGCCGCGTGGACCTGCTCCCCCTGCCCCAGCAGCCGCGCGTAGTCCCGCTGCGCCGCCACGGGGTCGACCGTGTGCGCATTGCCGAACAGTCCCATGAGTGCCCCCGTTTTCCGACTTCGGACGATCTTCAAAAACCGTACCGAGGCCGGCGCGTGGTCGGCGTCCCCCGTCAGAGCCATCCCACCCCTGACATCCTCCGGGGGACCCCCTCCCCATCAAGGAGGAGACAACCCCCATGCGGACATACGACAGAGGCCCCCAGGATTTCTCCTGGGGGCCTCTGCCCTGCTGTGCACTCGGCAGGATTCGAACCTGCAACCTTCTGATCCGTAGTCAGATGCTCTATCCGTTAAGCTACGAGTGCTTGGGCTTCCCGGGGTTTTGCGCCCCGTTGGCCTTGCGAGAACAACAATACATGGACCTCGCCGGGACGCGAAATCCATTACCCACACCTCTGCTGACCTGCGAAAACGAGCCGGATGGAGATCATCCGGATGGGTTCGCAGAGAGGTCGGTGTGCACCGGATTGCCCCGGAACGCATCGAAGCCCCGGTCCGTCAGGACCGGGGCTTCGATGAGGTGCGGAGGCGGAGGGATTTGAACCCTCGATGGGCGGTAAGACCCAAACCGCATTAGCAGTGCGGCGCCATAGACCGGACTAGGCGACGCCTCCAGCACACCCCCGCGTACGAAGGTGCGTGCAGATGATGACACAGGCGCAGGGCCCCTCACCAATCCGCTCCCACGGTACTAGGAGGGACGGGTGCAGGGCAAAGCCTTAAAGGGTGGTCGGCACGCAACGTCGGGGGGCCCGCGTCGTTGGTCAGGCGTACGACGTACGGACGACCTGGAGTGCCCATGCTGCGTCTCGCCGCCTTCGCCGTCACTTCCGCCCTGGCCGCCGCGGCCGCGGGGCCGCTGCCCCCGCTGCCACTGGGGCGGCTGCTGTCCCCGCCCGACCGCCTCACCATCGACATGGCGGACACCGGCAACCGTCGCCTGGACCGGGAGTTCCAGATCGAATGCAACCCCGTCGGCGGCGACCACCCCTGGAGGGAGCAGGCCTGCGCGAAGCTGGACAAGTTCGCCAAAGAGGGGAAGGACCCGTTCGCTCCCGTCTCCAAGCGGCAGATCTGCACCATGCAGAACGGGGGCCCCGCCACCGCTCGCATCACCGGAACCTGGAACGGACGCAAGGTGGACGCCACCTTCCGGCGGACGAACGGATGCGAAATCAACCGCTGGGACGAGTTGGAACCTCTGCTTCCGAGTGGGCGTTCCTGACCTGGGACGATGCACGGGATGGGCGGTATCCGCCGCACATCGGCCACCCCGCCGCGAGCCTGTGGCCTTAGACTCCTCCCGTGACTTGCCGGTAGTTGTGGTCAGGGAGGAAGCTCGTCGTGAGCAGCAGGCCATCCCGAGGCGCTGCTCGCCTCGCAGCAATACTCGACGCTCTTCCGGACGCGCTGTTGCTCGTCAACGCCAACGGCACGGTCGTCAACGCCAATTCGATCGCTCTCGAGGTCATGGAGAGCCCCGGCACCGGGCTCGTCGGCCGCGGCGTCCTCGACCTCCTGCCCGAATTCGACTCCAAGCTGATCCCCGGCTCCATGCGCCGGCCCGGCGAGGACGAGGGCGGCCGTACCAAGCCCAAGCGGATGATCGCGCGGCGCACCGACGGCTCCGAATTCCCCGTCGAGGTCACCAGCGCCCATCTCGACGGGCGCGACGCCTATCGCGAGCCGCAACCCTCGTACACCGGTGACGAGCTGCTGATGCTCGTGGTGCGGGACCTCTCGCAGACCGTGGACACCGAGGCCGAGCTGGCCCGCTCCCAGCGGCAGACCGAGATGATCCTGCGCGCCGCCGCCGAGGGCGTTGTCGGCACCGACACCGACGGACGGGTGGTGCTGGTCAACCCGGCCGCCGCCCAGATCCTCGGCTACCGCGCCACCGACCTCGGCAACCGCGAACTGCACGGCCTGGTCCAGCACTCCCGCGCCGACGGCTCGCCGTTCCCGTTCGAGGAGTCCCCGCTCGCCGACACTCTGCGCAGCGGACGCAAGCACCGCGTACGCGGGCAGGTGCTGTGGAACAAGTCCGGACAGCCGGTGGCCGTCGACCTGACCACCTCGCCCGTCCGGGACGGGGAACAGCTCGTCGGCGCCGTCATGACCTTCACCGACCGGCGGCCCTACGACGCCCTCGCCGCGCGCCACGCACAGCTGATGGCCGTCCTCGGCGACTCCCTGCGCGGGCCGCTGGACGAGCTGCGCGGAGAACTGGCGACGCTGGCCGCCGACGACGCCGGACAGCTGTGGCCCGAGGCCAACCAGCTGCTGCACCACCTGGCCGCCGGGTACGCGCGGATGACCACGCTGGTGGACAACGTCCTCGGCTTCCAGCGCCTGGACTCCGGCAGCGACCGGCTGGCGAAGAAGAAAGTCCTGATCAACACGGTCGTCGCGGCAGGCGTCGACGGCGCGGTCGAGCTGATCGGTCCGGGCCGCGCGCAGTTCGCCGTCCACGCGCCGACCATCGAGGCCGAGGTGGACGCGGACCGGATCGCGACCGCGCTGGCGCACCTGGTCGCGGACGTCGCCGGGGTGGACGCCACCGGCAAGACCCGCCAGGGCAGCGGATACAGCGACTCGACGATCGTGGTGGCCGCCGCGCAGCGCGGCGACGTCGTACGGATCGAGGTGCGCGGGCCGTACGAGGGCGGAAACCCGGTGCACGAGCCGATCGTGCGGGGGATCGTGGCCGCGCACGGGGGCATGCTGCAGACGGTGGAGGTGCCCGGCGCGCCCGGCGGGGCGTACGTGCTGGAGCTCCCGCTCGGCGCGGGAGCCGGGACGGTGACCCTGCCGGAGCCGGCGCAGGAGCCCCCGGCGGATGCGGCCGCGGACGGCGCCGGGACGGCCGGGGGCGCCGCCCCCGGCAAGATCTCCGGCGGCCGGCGGGCCCGGCGCGGAGTGGACGCCTTCCTCGACGACGAGGCCGCGGGCCCCGAAGCCGCACAGGGTGCGCAGGGCGCAGGCGCGCTGGCGCTGCCGTCCGGGCGGCGGCGGGCGGGCGAGGCCGGCATTCCCGACGCGGGCCCCGAGCTCGCCCAGTCCCCCGTGAACCCGGCGGGACTCGGTACCGGGCGCAGGCGCGGCCGGGCCGGCGACGGCAGCGGCGGAGCCGAAGGCGTGGTCGGTTCCCACGGCCAAGGCGGCCCCGGGCGGCCCGTGCCCCCGCAGGGCACCGCCATGCCCGCGCTCCCACCCGTCCCCGCGGTGCCCCCGGTTCCCGTGACCGAGCATCCCGCCGGACGGCGGCGGGCACTGGGTCCGGCCGGTCCGGCGCAGCCGGGCGGTCCCGTACCGGCGACCGGGCTCGGGCCGACACCCGCTCCCGCGCGGCCCATCGCCCCCGAGGGCGGCTTCGCGCTGCCCGCCGGCCCGACCCCGGCTCCCGCCGCTCCGCAGACCCCCGCGATGGCCGGCTCGGCCCCCGCTCCCGCCGACGGCGGCGACGCCCCGGCCGGGCGGCGTGGCCGCCGCGTGCTGGGCGCCCCCGGCGCCGAACCGGAAGCTCCCGCCTCTGCCGCACAGCCCAAGGAGCCCGCCGAAGGTCCGACCGGACGGCGCCGCGCGCTGTCCGACCCCCCGGCGTGGCCCGTTCCGGCGGCCCGGACCGCCCCCGAGGACGGCGAGGCCTCCGGGCCGGTCGCGGTCCCCGGAGCCCGCCGGCCGCAGGACACCCCGGCGGAGGGTCAGGCTGCGCAGCCGATCAGCGTGCGCGCCCTGGGCACCCTCGGCCAGGGCATCTCCATGGACCCCACCACCACGGGCACGGGAGCGGGCACCGCCACGGGCACAGGCGCGGGCACCGGCTCCGGCCGCCGTCGCCGACTGGCCGAGCCCGCCCCGCAGGGCCGGGCCTTCGCCATAGGAGCCCCCGAGGCGGGCGCCGATGAGGGCCCCGAGCCGCTGGACGGACCGGGGGGCGCCGTCGAGGTGGTCAACCGGCCGGTGCCGCGCCCCGTGGACGACGAGCTCCCACCGGAGCCGCTGGACAACCCCCGCCGGCTTCTGGTGTGGCCCGCCCCCGACGTGCAGACGCAGCAGGCGCTCAGTGACCGCGGCTACCGCCCGGTGATCGTGCACTCCCGCGAGGAGGTGGACGCGCAGATCGCCGCGTTCCCCGCCGCGCTCTTCGTCGACCCGCTGACGGGCCCGATCACCCGGACCGCCCTGCAGTCCCTGCGCCAGGCCGCAGTGGCCGCCGAGGTCCCCGTACTGGTCACGGCCGGGCTGGGGCATGCCACCCGCGAGGCGGCGTACGGCGCCGATCCGGCCGTCCTGCTCAAGGCCCTGGCCCCGCGCGACAGCGAGCAGCACCCTTCCCGGGTACTGCTGATCGAGGAGCACGACGAGATCGCGACCGCCCTGACCGCCGCTCTGGAGCGGCGCGGCCTCCAGGTCGCCCGGGCGGGCGCCGACACCGACGCCGTGGAACTGGCGACGCGGATGCGGCCCAACCTGGTGGTCATGGACCTGATGCAGGTGCGCCGCCGACGGGCCGGGATCGTGGACTGGCTGCGCGCCAACGGGCAGCTGAACCGCACCCCGCTGGTCGTCTACACGACGACGGGCATCGACCCGGCCGAACTGCCGCGGCTGGCCTCCGGGGAGAGCGTGCTCTTCCTCGCCGAGCGGGCCACCACGCCGGACGTGCAGGGTCGCATCGTGGACCTGCTGGCCAAGATCGGCACCAACTAGTAATCCTGGCCCGATGGCCATCATCGACACGACCGAGCAGACCGTTCCCGCCGACAACGGGGAGGTGAACCTGCTCATCGCGCGACAGGTGGAGGCCGGCCACGAGGAGACCTTCGAGGCCTGGGCCCACGGGATCCTGGAGACGGCCGCGAGCTTCCCGGACCACCTCGGGTACGGGCTCTTCCGCCCGGCGGCCGAGGGCGGCCCGTGGTTCCTGGTCCACCGTTTCCGCAACCAGGCGGCGTTCCAGCGCTGGCAGGACTCAGCGGAGCGGGCGCAGTGGTTCTCCAACTGCCTCGGCCACCACCACACGGAGATAGCCCGCCGGGAACTCCAGGGCATGGAGACCTGGTTCGCCAAGCCGGGTACGACCCGGCCGGCGCCGCCGCGGTGGAAGATGGCGATCAGCTCGGGGCTGGCCATCTTCCCGATCTCGCTGATCGGGAACGCGGTGCTCGGCCCGTACCTGGTGGATCTGCACTTCGTGCTGCGGACGGCGGCCTTCGCCGTCGTCTTCAGCACCCTGATGACCTACGTGGCCATGCCCGCGGTCAGCAGGCTGCTGCGGGCATGGCTCACTAGGGGCTAGACCCCGTCGAGGCCACCGGTCGAGGCCGGTGGCGTCAGTCGGAGGCCGGTCATGTCGGCCGAGGCCGGTGGCGTCAGTCGAGGCCGGTGGCGTCAGTCGAGCTTGGTGACGTCCAGTGCGCCTTCCGCGTACTGCCGGCGGATCACCTTCTTGTCGAATTTGCCGACACTGGTCTTCGGCACGGCGTCCACGATCGTCCAGCGCTCCGGCAGCTGCCACTTGGCGATGGACTGCGAGAGGAACTCGCGCAGCCCCGTGTAGTTCACGGTCGCGCCCTCCTTGAGCACGACGGTGGCCAGCGGGCGCTCCCCCCACTTCTCGTCGGGGACGGCGACGACGGCGGCCTCGGCGACGTCGGGGTGGGCCATGAGCGCGTTCTCAAGCTCCACGCTGGAGATCCACTCGCCGCCGGACTTGATGACGTCCTTGGCACGGTCGGTGAGGGTGAGGTAGCCGTCGGGGCTGATGACGCCGACGTCGCCGGTCTTGAGCCACCCGTCGGCGCTGAACTTGTCCTCGGGCCGGAAGGGTTCGCCGGTCGCGCCGCCGTAGTAGGCGCTCGCGATCCAGTTGCCGCGGACCTCCAGCTCGCCCGCCGACTCCCCGTCCCAGGGCAGGAGGTCGCCTCCCGGGCCGACCAGACGTGCTTCGACGCCGGCCGGGAAACGTCCCTGGGTGAGCCGGTAGGGCCACTCCTCCTCGGCGCTCAGACCGGCCGGCGGGTGCGCCATCGTGCCCAGCGGGGAGGTCTCGGTCATGCCCCAGGCGTGACAGACGCGGACGCCGAGCTTGTCGTAGGCCTCCATCAGGGAGGGCGGACAGGCGGAGCCGCCGATGGTGACCTGCTTCATCGAGGTCAGGTCGCGCGGGTTGGCCGTGACCTCGGCCAGCAGTCCCTGCCAGATGGTGGGGACGGCCGCGGCGTGTGTCGGCTTCTCCCGCTCGATCATCTCGGCGAGCGGGCCGGGCTGCAGGAAGCGGTCCGGCATCAGCATGTTGATGCCGGTCATGAAGGTGGCGTGCGGCAGCCCCCAGGCGTTCACGTGGAACTGGGGGACGACGACGAGGGTGGTGTCGTTGTCGGTCAGCCCCATCGACTCGGCCATGTTGACCTGCATGGAGTGCAGGTAGAGCGAACGGTGGGAGTAGACGACGCCCTTCGGGTCTCCAGTGGTGCCGGAGGTGTAGCACATCGCGGCCGCCTGGCGCTCGTCCAGGTCCGGCCAGTCGTAGCTCTCGTAGCTGTCGGAGCGGCCCGCGAGGAGTTCCTCGTACTCGTGTACACGGACGTTCAGGCCATCGAGCACGGAGCGGTCGCCGATGCCGGAGACCACGACGTGCTCGATCGTCGGCAGGTGCGGCAGCAGGGGCGCGAGCAGGGGAAGCAGGGTGCCGTTGACCAAAACGACGCGGTCGGCGGCGTGGTTCACGATGAAGACCAGTTGCTCAGGGGGGAGACGCAGGTTGAGCGTGTGCAGGACCGCGCCCATGGAGGGGATCGCGAAGTACGCCTCGACGTGCTCAGCGTTGTTCCACATGAGGGTGGCGACGCGGTCGTCCTGCTGCACTCCGAGCTCGTCGCGCAGGGCTCCGGCGAGGCGGGTGGCGCGGGTGCCGATCTCGGCGAAGCTGCGGCGGTGCGGCTCGGCCTCCCCGGTCCAGGTCGTGACCTGGGACTTCCCGTGGATGGTCATCCCGTGTCGGAGTATGCGGGTGACGAGGAGCGGTACGTCCTGCATGGTGCTGAGCAATGCGTCCTCCCGGTGAGCGCTGCAGCGCTGCGGCGGCTACGGATGCAGCCGATTCTGCGCACATACCGGTTGGCATGTCACTAGCCGGGAGTAGAAACTCCTCCGTGTTTCACGTGAAACATTTTTTTGTTTCACGTGAAACATCGCCGCTCCCGCCGTCTCATCGGACCGGCATGAGCTCCGGGTCCTCTCGGAGCTTGCCCAGCGCGCGGGAGACGGCGCTCTTGACCGTGCCGACCGAGACTCCCAGCAGCTCCGCGGTCTGCACCTCGCTCATGTCCTCGTAGTACCGCAGGACGACCATGGCCCGCTGACGGTCGGGCAGCCGGGTTACCGCGCGCCACATCGCGTCCCGCAGCGCCTGCGCCTCCGCCGGGTCGGAGGCCGGGGCCGCCTCGGTCTCCGGGAGCTCATCGCATACGAACTCGTCGACCTTGCGCTTGCGCCACTGGGAGGTACGGGTGTTGACCAGGGTCCGCCGGACGTAGCCGTCCAGGGCGCGGTGATCCTCGATGCGGTCCCAGGCCACGTACGTCTTCGCAAGGGCCGTCTGGAGCAGGTCCTCCGCATCGCACGGGTTGGCGGTGAGGGAGCGTGCGGTGCGCATCAGGACCGTGCCCCGGGTACGGACGTACGCCGAGAACGACGGGTACGGCGTCGGATTCGAGGCGAGCGTGCACACAGGCGTGGTCATGTCTCCACGCTAGGAGCGCCCGCCCGCCCTGGGATCGGCCCCAGGTGCCGATGGGGGATCCATCTCAGGTTGTAGGAGTAGGGCCATCCCCACCCCCTGAAGGTGGAGGGGCGGGGCTCGGCAGACGCCGGATCTCAGCCGTCGGCGCCGAGGATGAGCCCGGACGTCGGTACCCCCGTACCGGCCGTCACGAGTGCGTGCGCCGCCCCCGCGACCTGGTTGACGGAGGTGCCGCGCAGCTGGCGGACGGCCTCGGCGATGCCGTTCATGCCGTGCAGGTACGCCTCCCCGAGCTGGCCGCCGTGGGTGTTGAGCGGCAACACGTCTGCGGCCACGAAGTCGGCGGCCTCGCCCGGCTTGCAGAAGCCGAACTCCTCCAGCTGCATCAGCACGAAGGGGGTGAAGTGGTCGTAGAGGATTCCGACGTCGATGTCCGAGGGCCGCAGCCCGCTGGTCCGCCACAGTTGGCGCGCGACCACGTCCATCTCCGGCAGCCCGGCGAGGTCGTCGCGATAGAAGGAGGTCATGGCCTCCTGGCGGCGTCCGGCACCCTGGGCCGCCGCGGTGATCACAGCGGGCGCGTGCCGCAGGTCCCGGGCCCGCTCGGCCGTGGTGACGATGACGGCCTGGCCGCCGTCCGTCTCCTGGCAGCAGTCCAGCAGCCGCAGCGGCTCCACGATCCAGCGCGAGGCGGCGTGGTCGGCGAGGGTGATGGGCTTGCCGTGGAAGTAGGCGGCGGGGTTGTTCGCGGCGTGCCGGCGGTCGGTGACCGCGACGTGCCCGAAGGCCTCGGGGGTGAGGTGGTATGTGTGCAGGTAGCGCTGGGCTGTCATCGCCACCCAGGAGGCGGGGGTCAGGAGCCCCCAGGGCAGCGACCAGCCGAGGGCCGCCCCCTCCGCCGACGGCTCGCGCTGGTGGACGCCGGAGCCGAAGCGACGCCCGGATCGCTCGTTGAAGGCGCGATAGCAGACCACGACCTCCGCGACCCCGGTGGCGACGGCGAGGGCGGCCTGCTGGACGGTGGCGCATGCCGCGCCGCCGCCGTAGTGGATGCGGGAGAAGAAGGACAGCTCTCCGATGCCCGCGGCCTGGGCGACGGTGATCTCCGGGCTGGTGTCCATCGTGAAGGTGACCATGCCGTCGACGTCGGCGGGGGTCAGCCCGGCGTCGTCGAGAGCGGCGTGCACGGCCTCGACGGCGAGCTTGAGCTCGCTGCGGCCGGAGTTCTTGGAGAACTCGGTCGCGCCGATGCCGGCGATTGCGGCGCGGCCGCCGAGCTCGTCGCGGGAGCGGACGCTCATGCCGGCACCTCCGCGGTGACCGTCCCCGACACGTGGTGGCCGATGCCGTTGGCGCCCACCACCCGGATCTCGACGGTGTTCCCGGAGACGGCGGTGACGGTGCCGGTCAGGGTCATCGTGTCGCCCGGGTAGTTGGGCGCGCCGAGTCGGATGGCCACGGTGCGCAGGACGGCGTCCGGCCCGAGGTGGTCGGTGACGTACCGGCCGACCAGCCCGTTCGTGGTGAGGATGTTCATGAAGATGTCCGGGGAGCCCTTCGCCTGCGCGAGCGCCGCGTCGTGGTGGACGTCCTGGTAGTCGCGGGAGGCGATCGCGCCCGCGACGATCAGGGTGCGGGTGACCGGAATCTCCAGCGGCGGCAGCGTGTCGCCGACGTTCATGCGTGCTCTCCCTCGGCTGTCGAAGCGATCGAAGCTCCCAGTTCGGCCAGCAGCTCGCTGCCGCAGCCCAGGTAGGCGTCCAGCTGGCGGCCCCACAGGAAGTGCCGGTGGACGGGGTGGTCCAGGTCGGCGCCCATGCCGCCGTGCAAGTGCTGGCCCGCGTGCACGACGCGCTTTCCCGCTTCCGAGGCCCACCAGGCCGCCGTCAGCGCGTGCTCGTGTGCCGGGAGGCCCTGGTCGATGCGCCAGGCCGCCTCGTACGCGGTGACCCGGATCGCCTCGGTGTCCATGTAGGCGTCGGCCGCACGCAGCATGACCCCCTGGTTGGTGGAGAGCGGCCGGCCGAACTGCTCACGGGTGGAGGTGTACTCGACCGCCCGGGCGAGCGAGCCCGCGCAGACGCCGGCCTGGAGCCCGGCGAAGGCGGTGCGGGCGGCGGCGAGGGTGGCCTCGTAGGCGCCGTCGGCTCCGATGCGTTCGGCCTCAGCTCCGGTCAGGGTCAGCCGCCCCGCCGCCCAGGGCGCGGTGGTCTCGACGGGGGACGTCCGTACGCCGGGCGCGGCGGCCCGTACGAGCCACAGAGCCCGCTCCGCGTCCGGGACCAGCACGTGCGTGGCGTCGCGCAGCCAGGGCACGGCCGGGGCGCTCCCGGTGAGCCGGCCGTCCTCGGCGGTGATCCGGCCGCGCGCGGGAAAGGCTCCGGTGGCCACCGCCTCGCCCGTGCCGAGGGTGGGCAGCAGGCGGGCGCGCTGCTCCGGGGTTCCGTGTGCGGCCACAGGGAGGATCCCGTACGCGCAGGTGGCGGCGTACGGGACCTGCGCGGTGGTGCGGCCCTGTTCCTCCAGCAGGAGGACCAGCCCGAGCAGGCCGATCTCCTCGACGGCGGCGGTCAGTCCGGCGGTGGTGAGGGCCTTCCACAGTTCGGCGTCGCTGCCGGTGCCGGCTTCGGCGAGGCGCTCGTGGGTGGCGAGATCGGAGAAGATCCGGGCGGCGAGACCGGCTGCGGCGGCCTGCTCGTCGGAGGGGTGGAAGTCCATCAGCCCTCACTCCCGCGGAAGACGGGGAGTTCGAGCTCGTCGTCGACGCGCAGGAACTCCAGCTGGACGGGCAGGCCGATGCGGACCTTGTCGTACGGGACGCCGGTGATGTTGCTGACCATCCGGACCCCTTCGACGAGCTCGACGAGGGCGACCGCGTACGGGCCCCCCGCGTCGGCGGAACGGTCGTGCGCGGTGAAGGCCGGGAAGGGCGGGTGGTGCATGACGACGTAGCTGAACACCGTGCCGGCGCCGGATGCCTCGACGGTGTCCCAGTCGGTGCTCGCGCAGGCGTTGCAGCCGGGGAGCCACGGGAAGCGGAGGGCGGCGCAGGCGGAGCAGCGCTGGATCAGCAGCTTGTGGTCCCGGACCCCGTCCCAGAATCCCTGGTTGTCGCGATTGATCACGGGGCGGGGGCGCAGGGCCGGGGGCTTCCTCTTCTCCGCCCTGGCGGCGGGCGCGTACTTGAGGATCCGGAAGCGGTGGGTGCCGGCGCGTTCCCCGCCCGCCTGGACGTCCATGCGGGTGGTCACGAAGTGGCCGGTGCCCAGCTTGGTCGTCTTGCGGGGCGAGACGGACTCGATGACGGCGTCGAAGGTGATCACGTCGCCGGGCCGCAGCGGGCGGAGGTACTCCTGCTCACAGTCGGTGGCGACCACGGAGGTGAACCCGGCGCCGTCGAGGAGCGCCAGGAGCTCGTCGTAGGAGGATGCGCGGTCCGAGTGGCCGGACAGCCCGCCCATCGTCCAGGCCTGGAGCATGGCGGGCGGAGCGATGGCGTCCGGCCCGGTGTAGGCGGGGTTGGCGTCGCCCATCGCCTCGCACCAGTGGCGGATCATCGGCTCGTTGACCGCGTCCTTGCCCCGGCCCGCGGTGGCGGCCGGCCGGCCCTCGAAGGACGTGAGCAGCATGTGGAACCGGGATGCGGCCTCGGCCGCCTGGGCTGCTTCAGCGGCCTGGGCCGCCTGGGCTCCTTCAGCCGCCTGGGTCTCCTGGGGCGCATGGAGCTCCTCGACCTCCTCGGCTGTGCCTGATGCGTCCGCCGTCATCGCTTCCTCCCCTTCATGCCGAGCCGCATCATGGCGACGATCTCCCGCTGCACCTCGCTGACCCCGCCGCCGAAGGTGTTGATCTGGGCGGCCCGGTTCATCCGCTCCAGCTCGCCTCCGGCGAAGGCCGCGGGACCCCGGATCAGGGCCTCCTCGCCCACCACCTCCTGGCACATCCGGTACACCTCGACGGTGGACTCGGTGCCGAGGAACTTCACGCCGCTGGCGTCGCCGGGGGCCAGGGTGCCACCGCCCACGTCCTGGACGAGGCGCCAGTTGAGGAGGCGTACGGCGGCCAGTCGCGCGTGCGCCTCGGCGAGCCGGGACTGCACCCAGGGGCGGTCGGCGGGGCGGGCGCCGGTGACCGGGTCGGGGGTGCGGGCGTGGCCGAGCGCAGCCGCGTAGAAGTCCTCGGCCTGCATGCCGATGGCGGCGAGGGCCACGCGCTCGTGGTTGAGCTGGTTGGTGATCAGGCCCCAGCCACCGTGCTCGGGGCCGACGAGGTTGCCGGCGGGCACCCGGACGGAGTCGTAGTACGTCGCCGTGGTCGTCAGCCCGCCGACGGTGTCGATCGGCGTCCACGAGAAGCCGGGGGCGTGGGTGGGCACCAGGACGATCGATATGCCCTTGTGCTTCGGGGCGTCGGCGTCGGTGCGGCAGGCGAGCCAGATCCAGTCCGCGTTCTGGGCGTTGGAGGTGAAGATCTTCTGCCCGTCGATCAGCCAGTCGGCTCCGTCGCGGACCGCGCGGGTGCGGAGCGAGGCGAGGTCGGTGCCGGCTTCGGGTTCGGAGTAGCCGATGGCGAAGACGATGTCGCCCGTGAGGATCCGGGGGAGGAAGTAGTCCTTCTGCTCCTGGGTCCCGTACTTCATGAGGGTCGGGCCGACGGTGTTGAGCGTGACCATGGAGACGGGGGCCCCGGCCCGGTAGGCCTCGTCGAAGAAGACGAACTGTTCGTCGGCGCCGCGGCCCCGGCCGCCGTACGCGACGGGCCAGCCGAGGCCGAGCAGCCCGTCGGCGCCGATGCGGCGCAGCAGTTCGCGCTGGCGGGCCGGGTCCTCGGGGAGTCCCTCCGGCAGCAGTTCCTTGAAGTAGTCCCGCAGTTCGGCGCGGAGCCGCAACTGGCCTTCGGTCGGGGCGAGGTGCACGGCGCTGGCCTCCCGGCATCACATCATCGAGTGAACCTGACTGTCCGTCAGATTTACCCGTGCTGTCAAGGTCGGGAGGGGAGGGAGGAGAGGGAGGAGACCTACGGGGAGTGCGGCATGCCGCAACGGCGCCTGCGCTACCGGACCCCAGCCGGTCCGGGCGCACAGACGCCCTCACGCGTGGGAGCGACTTGGGCCGTGTGTACCACCAGGGCGCGAAGTTGACTCCTGCATTCGAGTCGGCCTGGTGGATCACCTGAAGGCCGAGCCGTTGACCTGCGCGGTGTTGTTCTGGTTGGAGGCACCGGAGCCAGTGGCCCCCTGCTGGGCGGTGGAGGAGTTTCCGCCGTTCATTCCGCCCACGCCGCTGCCGATGATGCCGGCGGCGCTCGAATTCGATCCGTCGTTCGCGAAGGAACCGTTGTCGGCCAAGGCGAGGCCACCCCGCCGAAGAACGCGACGGCGAGGGGGAGAGCGGCGACGGCGGCGATGACGCGGGCGGTACGGATGAAGCGTTCCGTCATACCGCCTCGTCACAGACATGCTGAAAAGGGCCGCGCCGTCCGGGAACCCCACCGTCTCCCGGGCCTGCGGCCCTGCAATGCCAAGCTTCGCGCCCCCGCGCGCCCCCCGGCGCAAGCCGGGGCGGTCCATTCGTGCCCCACGACGGGGACACCACGTGGCGCGATCCACGGTCACGACGGACCGGGCTCCAGCGCCTGCTCCTGCTCCTCGTACTACTCCTGCTCCTGCTCCTGCTCCTGCTCCTCGTACTGCTCCTGCTCGTGCCGCTCTCGTACGTACCGCTCTTGCTCGTACCGCTCCTGCTCGTACCGCTCTTGCTGCGGCAGCTTGCGCTGCACTTGTCCCGCTGCTCTTGCCCTGTTGCTTGCGCTGCTGGTCTTACTCCTGCCCGGCGGCAGCTCGTATGCCTGCGAGCCGGACCCTACGACTGCTCCGTTGCTGGTGCGCACTGCGTGTACCGGGGCTATGCGGCGAGCGCGAGCGCATCTCGGGCGGCCCCGGTGGCGGCTGCAGGTGCTGCGGTGACCGCTGCCTGGGGCGCTGCCATGGCGGGGGCAGTGGGTGCGGCGGCCGGGGTAAGGGCGCGGGCTGCGGTTCCCGGTCCGGCACCCATGGCCGCGGCGGTGGTCGAGCGGCGGACGGAGGGGGTCTTGCCGTGCGCCTCGGCGTGGATCCGCTGCTTGATGGTCGGCGGCAGCGAGCCGCCCCGCATCATCGCCCGCCACGTCCGCCGGGCCGCGACGGCCGGCCGCCGGGAGGAGACGGTCGCGGCAACCGGAGCGGCGGGGGCCGGGACGGCGGCGGCTGCCGGGGCCACCTTCCCACCGAGACCGAGGGAGGAGAGGAAAGCCACCAGGGTGGCGAGTACGGAGGTCCAGATCGACGTGAGGATGCTGCGGTGAGCCATGACGGGGTGCCTCGATTCGCGATGTTCCGACGGGCGGATCTGAATACATTCGTCATGATGTGGCCGCAACCGCACCGCCCCCATCGCCCGCGCCGATCTTCCGACAAACACCACTCGAAAGGCGCAAAGCAGCCGGTCGGAGCCCCTGCTGCCGGGGCTACCGGGGTCGGGAGGGGCGACGCCCGGACCCTGGGCCAGGCCTGCGTCGCACCGGCTCAGCACGGCTCGAACCGACCGGCAACCCGGGATTCCCTCCACACGCCTTACCCCGACCGAGCACACCGGCCGTGCCCTGGCCCCGGACGCGCGAAGGCGAGCAGGCTCACGTCGGTGACCCGGACCTGCTCGAGGAAGCGGAGGATGGCGGGCCGTCCGGCACTCGGGCGGGCTACGCCGGTGCGGTGGGCACCGGGGTGGGCCATGAGGCGGGTGAGACGGGGACCGCGGCGAAGGGGCGCCCCTGGTGCGGGGCAGCCCTGGCGGCCCCGCACCCGCTCACATACGTGGGAGTCGATGGCAGACGGGATGGGAGACGGGGCAGTCGTGGGTACAGGCAGGGGGCACGCGGCCTATGGCAGTTCGCAGCCGAAGCCGCTCCACCGACCTCTTCTGTGTTTCGGGCGGTGCGTCTTAGGAGTAAAAGCCGGTCCAGTACTCATCGGGCGCCACGGCGAACGCGCCGGGTTGTTCACGCCGGAGGACTTCGTACCGCTTGTGGAAGGTTAGGAACGCCTCTTGGAGAGAGCACCCGAGATGCCCTCGGATGGCCCTGATGCCAGGCAGGATGCGGCGAGCAAAGATCTCGCTGTCAGCGACGGTTATGGGGGCCGGGGGCTCGCTCATGCTGGCAAGATCGCACAGTGCAGTTGTAGGGCGCTGCTGAGATTCGTGCTTGCGGGCCCGCCGGGCGCTGAACCTCGTGCCCCATGCGTGCCCGTCGTGGCAGGGAACCAAGGGTGCCAGCGCGACGGACGGCGCCCGCACCATCACCGGGCCCCTGACCATGTCTCCTGGTCAGGGGCCCTTCACGTGCGGTGGGTGTGGGATTTGAACCCACGGTGACTCGCGCCACGACGGTTTTCAAGAGGGTCACGGTTGCAGCGCTCTTGCCTCGCTGACGTGCGAGGAACCCCTCCAACGACCCTGATCGCCGGGGGCCGGGGGACGTCTGGGGGACAAGCCTCGGCGTGGGCGCTCCACCGAGCACGCTCGGAGCAGGCCAGCAAGCCGGAAAACTCGTCGCACGCCTTACCCCGGCGGAGAACAACCCCGGCATGGGAGCGGACATCCACGGGTTCATCGAGTGTCACTGGGATCGCTGGCTGGACGAGGACGGCCTCGGGGAACATCGGTACAGCGGTTGGGGCCGAGATCGATCATGGTCGGCTAGCACGCCGGTCGGAGGCTCCGCTGGGGTTCGCGGAAAGATCGCCGAGTGGGTTACCGGGCTGGCTACGGTCTGCGTCGTACCGGTGGAGTTTCTGACTGATGAGCAGGCCGAGGCGTAGGACCCGCCCCCGCAGCCAGGTTGACGCCGGGCACTGTGCGCAGCACCTCGGCGGCCTCCCGGGCGGAACACGCTCGCGCCCGGCTGCCCATCCGGCACTCTCCCGTGTGCACGCGGGTGGGCTCTCGCCGTACGCCGATCCTCTGTTCGACGCCGAGACGCTCGGGCCCGGCAGATACGGAGGGCCCCGCCCGATCTGATGATCGGGCGGGGCCTCGCTCGTTCTTCCCTGGTGTCAGGAGGTGAAGTAGCCGTTCAGGTCGGCGATCACGTCGGCGGATCCGGAGTTGTTGTAGAACGTGACCCGGCCGTCCACGACGGGGACGACGACGAGGTTGGCGACGGTCTGCCCGGGGGTGTAGTTGAGGTTCGACACGCCCGGCCGTGCGATCCCGTGCGGGTGGACGATCAGGTGGCTGGCCTCGGTCGGGTTCGTGACCGTGACGTTGAGGACGACGGCGGTGACTCCTTGTGCGGGGACTCCCGCGGTGCCGGTCACCTGGAGGTGGACGACATCACCCGGACCCACGGCTCCGGCGCGGGCGCCGGTGCCGTCGCGGGTGTCCAGGAGGCGGACCGGACCGGCCGCGGAGAAGGCGGAGCCGGTGGCCGCGTAGTAGCCGGTGACGTCGGCGATGAGGTCGACGGAACCGGAGTTGTTGCGCAGGTCGACCTTGCCGTTGACCACGGGGACCGTCACCAGATTGGGGACGATCTGTCCGGGCGTGAAGTTCAGGTTCGAGACGCCCGGCGCCGCCTGGCCGTTCGGGTAGACGGTGACGTGCCCGGCCTCGGTCGGCTGCACCGCCGTCACGTTCATCACGACCGCGGTCACTCCGGTGGCCGGGACGCCCTTGACGCCCGCGACCTGGAGGGTAACGACCCCGCCGGGTCCCACGCGCTGCTTCTTCGTACCCGTACCGTCACGGGTGTCCAGGAACCGGGCCGGGGTGATCGGGTTCAGCGCGGAACCGGCCCCGGCCTGGTCGGTGTAGTAGCCGGTGACGTCAGCGATGAGGTCGACGGAGCCGGCGTTGTTGCGTAGGTCGACCTTGCCGTTGACGACCGGGACGGTCACCAGGTTGGGGACGATCTGCCCGGGCGCGAAGTTGAGGTTCGACACCTTGGGCGTGGCCTGCCCGTTCGGGTAGACCATCACGTGTCCGGCCTCGGTGGGATGGACGGCGGTCACGTTCATGACCACGGCCGTGACCCCCGTCGCCGGAATGCCCTTGACCCCGGCCACCTGGAGTGTGACGACCCCGCCCGGTCCGACGCGCTGCTTCATCGCACCGGTGCCGTCACGCGTGTCCAGGAACCGGGACGGCCCGGCCGGCACGAAGCGGCTGCCCGTCTGGACGGGCGCGGGGGCGGTGACCGTGTACGCCCTGGGCAGGTAGCCCGGGGAGGGCACCCCACTGGTGTACCTGGCGCCGTCAAGGAGCAGGTCGTACTGCCCGGGTTCCAGCCCGTTCGTATCGACGGTGACGTGCAACTGCTTACCGTCGATGCTCACCTTGATCGGCGTCAGCGTCCGCTCTTGCGAGCCGTTGCGGATCAGCTTGAGCTTGGTTCCGAAGGAGAGCCCGGTACCGCTCACGACGGCTTCGGTACGCGTGCCCGCCGCGCTGGTCGACGGGCTGATGCCGGCCGGGTCCAGCGTTGGCACAACGCAGCCGGAGTCACAGATCCCCCTCAGGTAGAAATCGACGGGAGTGCGGGACCCGCGGGGGCTCAACAGCAGGACCGCTTGGCCGGGTGCTGCGTCGGCGCGCGTGCGGCAGCCGAAGAACAACCGGCTGTCGTCCCCGCTGGTGCACTCGTAGCCGCTATTCATCGAGGTCCACCCCGGGCTGCTCAGCAGGTCCAGGTCCGGCTTCGGGCCCCCCATGTCGGAGGTGTTGCCCGAGACCGTGAACGACTGGCCGGGCCTCATGTCGATCACGGCGCAGTATGCCGTGGAGGTTTCGGAAAGGGTCCCGCTCCGTTCAGGGAAATCAGTGACCGAGACCTGGTTGGCGGTGCATTCCGGGGCCCAGCCCGAGGCCGTACCCACTCGCCAGGTGTCCAGTTTTACCGCGAGGGGGGCGTCGTCGCGGGCATAGTGGGATGCGATGACCGCTGTGTACGACGTCGAGCCGCTGGCACGGCATGGGACGCGAGGCTCCTGGCACACGAAGTGGCCCTCGCTGTCGACAACGGTCAGCTGGGTGATGTCACCTTCGCCGGGTACCCGTGCGGCGATCCAGAGTTTGTCCGTGGTGGCGGCGTTTACGCGCACGCAGCGTGCATCCAGCGAGGACGTCAGGTCCAAGGCGAGAGAGGGGCCGCCTGTCTTCGTCGAGGCCGGGGCCGGGCACTGCGCAGTTGCGGACACGTCACGGCGGACGAGCTTGTACGTGTTGAATCCGCCCCGGCTGAAGATCAGCGCCGTATAGGGGACTCCGGAGGCGAGAGAGCATCTGGCGGACGTGTCGGAGTAGCCGGTCTCGCACTTCACGTCGCCCGCTGCGTCGACCAACATGACCGTCGCGTTCAGGTAGCTCGCGCTATTGGTTGAGTCGATCAACTCGGCGCTTGAGTGCGCGTCCCCTGGCACGCTCAGGCAACCCCAGGTGTTGCTCGGGGACACCGACACCTCGGCCCCCCAGGCACCGTTGCCGTACGTGGAATGAGGCCACAGCGTGCAGCCGGCGGCCTCGCCAGTCCTGTGGAACACCAGTCCGTAGCTCGAGTTCGGCTGTCCGCTCAGGTATGCGCGGAAGGGAGCGGTGCCGGTCAGTTTGCAGATGGGCCCGGTGTCACACTGCAGGGTTCCGGACGCGTCGTACACCTTCACACGGGCATGGTTGCCGCCGGTCGGGGGCCGGTTCAATGCGTAGATGCCCTTGCCGGTGGCGGTCGGCAGGGTCAGGCAGAACTGCTGCCCGGGAGCGCCGAACGCTCCGGTGACCGGACCGGCCACGAGGCCGTTGTCGTGGGTCGTCGTGCATCCCCTGGTCTCCTTGGCGGAGACGAATGCGATACCGAAGGTCGTGAAATTCCGGGACTGGGGGTCTGCCGACCAGGTGTAGTCACCGGGGGCCAGGTCGCAGGTGCCGTCGTCGCAGCCGGGTATGACGTCGCCGGTCACGGAGACGAGCTTCGAAGGAAGCGGGACGGTGCCGGAGGAGACCGCGACGAAGGAGTGCTCGGCCGCCTGCGTGACCCGAAGGATGCGGCAGTGCTCCGTCAGGCTCAGCTCCGGGGCGACTCCGAAGGCCTGGGGGGCGACCAGCGCGCAGCCCTCCGGCTTGGAGAGCCGGGCCACGGAGTAGTTGTAAGCAACCGCGTCACCCCAGGACTGCAACGCCGAGATACGAAACGGTGCGGTGCCCGTGAGCCTGCAGTCCATGGCTGACGCCCCGCGAAGGTAGGAGGTGCAGATCTCCTGCCCGGAGGCGTCGTACACGCTGTGCAGGACTTCGGAGCTCGAGCTGTACGCGCGCAGGACGTCACCCGCTGCCAGGTCCAGGGTGTAGCAGTCGCCCGCCGAGCCGGTCGACAGCGCCCTGGGGAAGACGGTCGGTCCGCCGAGCCTGCGGTCTGCGGCGCCGATGGCCTTGCACGCGGAGGACGAGAGCAGCGGAGCGTACGACACGGAGATGCCGTTCGCCTCGGCGGTCTTGTCCGTGACCTGCAGTGTGTATGTCCCGGCCTGACTGGTGGGGCACCGCCAAGTCCGGGTCGAGCCGTGGGCGAAGTCGCACGCGACGGTGTTGCCGCCGGGCGCGATCAGCTTCGTGGCGGACCACTTGGTCGTGACGACCTGGAGCATGACCAGGTCTTTCTGCTGCGGCAGGGCGAGCGAGAACGACGCTGTCTCGGACGGGTCGACCGTGCAGGTGACGACCGTGTGTGGAGCGACGGCTGCCGGGCACGGCTCGGAGAGAGCGCTGTTCTGAAGCGTGCGTACTGCCGCCTGTTGGTCGGCTGTGGGATCCGGCTCCGGCGCGGCCTGCGGACCGGCGGCCTGCGGCGGGGCCGCCGCCGGCGCGGCCGCGGCGGCGGTGCCGGTCTGACCCGCGAGTGAGGCCAGCAGGGCGAGCAGCAGGGTGCCCGAGACGGCTCTCGCGCCGCCCCGCCCCCGTCTGTTCCGCCCTCGTCTGCCGATCGGCAGCAAACTCATGAACCCCCCAGTTCGGATGGGCCCGACCCCCGTGACCTGCGCGGAAGCTCCGGGCAGCCGGAGTGTAACGCCACCCCCGGACAGCCCGAGGGGCGGGATGCGCCGTGCGCGTCCCGCCCCCACCAGGCAGGATGCTCGGGGCGCGGACGCCGACTGGCGACCGGCCTGCGCAGCCCGGACCTGCTCGACCTGGGCGTCGACTTGGTCCAGGGTCAGGCGCAGCCAGTACCGCAGGACCAGAGCTGGTCGAGGTCTGGGGGCAGGGGACCCGAAACGCCGAGATGCAGTACGCCAGCCCACGATCTGCCCCGAGGCCGTCTCTACCGGGCACTCGCCGAAGCCGAAGTCACCGCCGACGATCCATGATCGTTCTCAGCGGGCGCAGGAGGCACACTCGACATCCTTAGGGATCTTCCAGCCGAAGCAGGTGTCGTCCTTCTGCCTCACACCAGCGGAACCGTGGTCGGCGGCGCAGGAAGGCATCGCCGACCAAGTGGATCTGCTTGATCAGGAG
The DNA here is from genome assembly GCF_053610945.1 of Streptomyces sp. NPDC054849. Lineage (NCBI taxonomy): Bacteria > Bacillati > Actinomycetota > Actinomycetes > Kitasatosporales > Streptomycetaceae > Streptomyces > Streptomyces sp. NPDC054849. Next base: position 60,146 of record NZ_JBSGZI010000011.1, on the reverse strand, counting down.
CGCAAGCATGCGGGGGCCCGTCGTGCGGCCGCGGGTGCGTTGGGGTTCGGGGTGGGGCTGTCATCCCGCCTGCCGTCGTCCCAGGGCAAGCCGTAGCAGACCAGCCGCCGGGGGCCCAGGTCGTTCGTCCAGCAGGGCGCTCCACCTGGGCCCCTGGCGACTGCCCCGCTACCACTCCGTGTGGGACGACGGCAGACGGGATGACAGCCAGGGTGCGCTGTGGCTGGTGCAGTCGGTTCCACCGACATCCGGCAGTGTTCAACGCGCGAATCCGTCAACGGGCCACGGCACAAAGCCGCTGTAACGGATGGCAGTTCATGGCGGATCGCGGGTGAGATATCCGTTTTGTAGCCAAACGCTGAGCCATCGTCATCGATCGTCACTCAGACTCGTGCCGTCCGAACACGCAAAAAGCCCACCCAGCCGCGCAGGCTTCCCGGCGAGAGCGGCAGGGTGGGCGTGAGACCTCTAGGAGGTTCAGCGATGAGTGTGACCGTCGCTCCATGGGACCTGTCAAACTGGGCAGCAAAGCCCTGGGTGATCACTGTCATCGTCATCGTTCTGATCACGTGGGGACGTGGGGAGGTGGCCCGCTCGCTTGCTGAGGCGCTGACTCTCGCGACAGCCCTCCTCGCATACGAGGTACAGCAGCGCGGTACCGCAACCACAGCAACCAATCCCGCCCGGTAGCCACCCGCAACGGCCTCTAAGCCCGGGTACGGCCGCTGCTAACCGGTCCGGCTAGAGCTACGAATCAGGTGGGAGCGTGCCCTTCCCGTGCCCGTTCCACAGGGAACCAGCGGGGAGCGACGGTCGCTGCGGACAACGCTAATACGAACGACCCCTGACCGTTTTGGCTGGTCAGGGGTCGTTCACGTGCGGTGGGTGTGGGATTTGAACCCACGGTGACTCGCGCCACGACGGTTTTCAAGACCGTTCCCTTAGGCCGCTCGGGCAACCCACCTGGCCGGTACAGAGTACCGGCCAGGCAGGGGTGGCGGGGGCGAGTACGGGGTCAGGCGGTCTGGGCCTTGTCGTAGGCCGCTTTCGCCTCGTTGCCGAAGTACGGGCCGTACATCCGGTTCGGTAGGAAGGTGTAGCCGAAGCTGTTCACCGAGACCTGGGTGCCCAGGCCCGTCGCCTCGTTGAAGTCCTGGAACCAGGGGCCGCCGCTGGAGCCGCCGGTCATGTTGCAGCCCAGGCTGTGGTCCTTGGTCAGCAGGAAGTCCTTGCCGCTGTTGCCGCTGCAGTAGACCAGCTTCGTGCCGTCGTACGGGGCCGCCGCGGGGAATCCGAAGGAGTACATCTTCTTGTTGTATCCGCCGTTGAAGAGGAGACCCTGGGCGCCAACGGCCTGACTGAGGGTCTGTCCGTTCAGCGGGGCGACGACCGCCAGGCCGACGTCCATGTTCATGTCCTCGCTCGCGGCCCACTGGTCGGTGGCGAAGGTCTTGGTGGCCGCCCACTGGCCGTAGGGCGCGGAGCCGTTGTTGTAGGCGGGGACGAAGACCCAGTTGGTGTGCCAGGCCCCCTGGTACTTCACGCAGTGGCCGGCCGTCATGACCGTGTTGCCGTTGGCGCTGGTCACCGAGTCACCGGAGCAGGAGGCGGTCCGGCCGCCCATGGTGAAGAAGACCCGGCCTGAGGTCTTCACGACCGCGCCGCCACCCGTCCAGGCGCCGCCCGCCTGCGGGAACGCCGTGGGGGACGCCGCCGAGGACATCGCAGGCGTCGGGGCGATGGTGGTGGGGGCCGCGGACGTGGCGACCGGAGTACGCGTTGCGCCGGGGACCGCCGTCACGTCGAGCGGAGTGGCGCTCCGCATCTGTTCGGCTGTCCAGAAGCCCTGGGTGTGCTGCTGCCGGAAGGACGCGGGGGCGTCGGCCGCGACCGAGGGGGTGGCCGCCGTCAGGACACCCGCAACCAGGGCGCCCGCCGAGAGCAGGACGGATAAGGCCGTGCGATGACGATTCACGCATGACTCCTTCTGCCGTGCCCGGTCCGGATGAAGCCGGGCAGGGTGGGGGTGAAGAGCGGTCGGTGCGGATCGGCTGTGCGCGGTGCATGGGGGTGGTGCGTGGAACGTGGTGCGTGGTGGGTGCAGCGGATTTCCGGGGGCAGAGTGGCACGGGCGCGTCGCAATGTCAGCGGGCAGTCGGAACGTTCGGTCGGTTCCGGCCAGGAAATGGCCAACTCCCCGCCGTTGCGCGGTCATACGGTGAGCATCACCCCCGCGTAGGAGACTCCCGCCACCACCACCCACGCCCCGAGTCCCAGCGCCGCGGCCCGCCCGCCGGTCCGGACCAGCGTCGGCAGGTGCACCGCACTCCCCAGGCCGAACAGGGCCGCCGCCAGCAGTGCCTCCTGCGCGGTGTGCGCCCACTCCAGCGCCACGTCGGGCAGTACCCCGGTGGCACGCAACCCGGCCGCGGCCAGGAAGCCGGCCACGAACAGCGGTACCGGAGCCGGCCGGCGCCCCGCGGCCGTACGCACCCCGCGCCGCCGGGCCCGTACCGAGAAGGCCACGGCCGCCACCAGCGGGGCGAGCAGCGCCACGCGCATCAGCTTGACCAGCACCGCCTCGCCCAGCGCGTCGGGGCCCGCGGTCTGTGCGGTTGCCACCACTTGGCCGACATCGTGGACGCCCGCTCCGACCCACCGTCCGAAGGCCGGGTCGGAGAGTGCCAGCGGGTCCTGGAGGAGAGGCAGTACCGCTATGGCGAGCGTCCCGCACAGGGTGACCAGAGCCACCGAGGCGGCTACATCCTCCTCGTCGCTGCCGGACACCTCGCTCACCGCGCCGATCGCCGAGGCCCCGCAGATCGAGTACCCCGTGGCGATCAGCAGCGGCTGATCACCCGGGAGCCCCAGTCGGCGGCCCAGCCAGAGGGTGCCGAAGAAGGTGGCCGCGACCACGCCGACCACCATGGCCACCGTCGCCCAGCCCGGTCGGAACACCTGGTCCAGCCCCAGGCCGAGGCCCAGCAGGACGATGCCTATGCGCATCAGCCTTCGGCCTGCCAGGGACAGGCCCGGACGGGCGGTCCCCCGGACGAAAGCCCGTAGCCCCGGGAGATGCGCCGCCGCTATCCCCAGCACCACCGACGCGGTCAGCATGGGGACTGCGGGCACGAGACGGTGGATGCACCACGCCGTCAGCGCTCCGCCCGCGGCCATCGCCAACCCCGGCCAGGGCGTGGATGTTTCACGTGAAACGTGCCGGACCGGCGCCGCGCCCTGAGGACGGTGGAGGAGGGCCATCAGTCGACGGGGAGCGTGTAGACGCGACGGATGCTGGTGCCCAGCCGGGATACGTCGGCGCCGTACACGTGCACGGATATCGCCTTCGTCCGACACGAGTTGCGGACCTTGTGGATGTCACCGGGTGGGGCGAACCCGCAGACGTCCCCCTGGGCGTTGACCACATCCTCGGTGGCCACCAGCCGGGCCGGACCGGTCCCGGGCGCAAGGCGGAAGCGGCGTTCGCTCTCTTCGCCCTCGTGCACGCCGGCCACGCACCAGGACACGTGGTCGTGGATGCAGGTCTCTTGCCCGGGCAGCCATACCAGCGCCACCACCGAGAAGCTGCCGTCGGACTCGGCGTGCAGAATGTGCTGCCGGTACCGCTCCGGGTCGCCTTCCCGCTGCGCCGGGGTCAGGAGGTCGGGTTCCCCCAGGTGCGGGGCGAGCCGTTCGCCCACCAGGTAGGCGGTGAGGTCGGGAGCCAGCCCCCGCTCCACGACGGTGCGGATCTCACTGACGAGGGCGGCCATCCTCGTGGTGGTGCGGGCCGGCGTGGTGGTGGTCATATCGGCAGCGTGCTGCCGTCGTTCCATCACGTCCAACGACAGTTGTCACCTGAAATCCCAAGCACCGCTTATGGGTTGCGGTCAGCAGCCGACCCGGTTCGCCGCCACCCTCTGCAGGGCGTCGAGCACTACGGCCGTCGCCGGGATCCGCAGATGGTCCCGGTAGACGTAGGCGGCGATGTGGCGGCGCGCCGCCGGCTGGAGCGCGCGCCCGCAGACCCGGTTCAGCGAGAGGGAGGGCAGTACCAGCGCGGGCATCATCGCCACGCCCAGCCCTTGGGCGACCAGGCTCTGCACCACCAGGTTGTCGTCGGTCGCGAACCGGATGTCCGGCACGAAGCCCAGCTCCGCACACTCGTGGAGGAGGTTCGCACGGCAGCGCGGGCAGCCCGCGATCCACCGTTCCTCGGCGAGGTCGGCGAGGTGCACGGCGCGGCGCCGGGCCAGCGGATGCCCGGTCGGCAGCAGCACCGTCAGCTGATCCTCCAGCAGCCTGACCTCGGTGACCTCCTCCGGGATCTCCTCGTGCAGGCCGGGATAGGTGAAGGCCAGGGTGATGTCGCACTCCCCGCGCTCCAGTCGGCGCAGCGACTCCGGGGGCTCCCCCTCCAGCAGCTCCACCTGAACGCCCGGATGGTCCTTGGCCAGACCGCTCAGGGCCTCGGGGACGAGGGTGACGTTGGCGCTGGGGAAGCCGCACAGCCTGACCCGACCGGTGCGCAGGCGCGCGTACGCCCTCAGCTGGGCCTCGGCGGCGGAGAGGTTGCCGAGGATGGTCTCGGCGTGCCGGGACAGGGACACCCCGGCCTCGGTGAGCTGCATCTTCCGGCCCACACGGGTGAACAGCGGGGTGCCGACGACGCGTTCGAGCGCCTTCATCTGCTGGGTGATGGCGGGCTGGGTGTACCCCAGAACGCGGGCGGCGGCCGAGTACGACCCGGAGGCGACCACCGCGTGAAACGTCCGTATGTGCCGAGAATCGAACACCACCGAAGCATAAGCGGACGTTGGAGGGGCCGTAGGCGGAATCCAGCCTACGGCCCCTCCTTCTCACGCCACTGCTGCGGCGGGTGCTCCTACTTGTCGCCGATCCGCGAGCCGAGGGTGATGTCGACCGTGGTCGGCTTGCCGCCGCGCAGGTAGGTCAGCTTGACCGTGTCGCCGGGCTTGTACGTCCAGATCATGCTGATCAGCGTCGGGCCGCTGTCGACCGGCTTGCCGCCGAATTCGGTGATGATGTCGCCCGGCTTGAGGCCGGCCTTGCCGGCCGGACCGTTGGGGTCGACCAGCTCGTTGGCGGCCGCGCCCTGCTCGGAGATCTTGGCGCCCTCGGTCTTGGCCTGGAGGTCCACGGAGACCGAGATCACCGGGTAGACCGGCTTGCCCGTCTTGATCAGCGATTCGGCGACGTTCTTCGCCTGGTTGATCGGGATGGCGAAGCCGAGGCCGATGGAGCCGGCCTGGCCGCCTCCGAAGCCGCCGTTGCCGGCCGACTGGATCGCGGAGTTGATGCCGATGACGGCCCCGCGTCCGTCGAGCAGCGGACCGCCGGAGTTGCCCGGGTTGATCGAGGCGTCCGTCTGGAGTGCGCTCATGTACGAGTTCTTGCTGCCGGTGCCGTCCCCTGATGCGACCGGGCGGTTCTTGGCGCTGACGATGCCGGTGGTGACCGTGTTGGACAGGCCGAAGGGGGCGCCGATCGCGATGGTCGAGTCGCCGACCGCGACCTTGTCGGAGTCGCCGAGCGGCAGCGGCTTGAGGCCGGCCGGAGGGGCCTTCAGCTTGAGGACGGCGACGTCGTAGCCCTGGGCGCGGCCCACCACCTCGGCGTCGTACTTCTTGCCGTCGGAGAAGATCGCGAAGAGCTTGCCACCGTTCGCGGCGGAGGCCACCACGTGGTTGTTGGTGAGGATGTGGCCCTGCTGGTCGTAGACGAAGCCGGTGCCGGTGCCGCCCTCGCCGTCGCCGGCCGAGGCCTCGATGGTGACCACGCTGGGCAGTGCGCCCGCGGCCAGGCCGGCGATGGAGCCGGCCTCGCGCTTGAGGTCCTTGGGGGTGTTCGCGGCGCTGATCGTGGTCGAGCCGGTGCCGGTGTTGCTGCGCTCCGCGGCCCAGTAGCCCACGCCCCCGCCGATGCCGCCCGCGAGGAGGGCCGCCACCAGCACGCCTGCGATCAGGCCGCCCTTGCCCTTAGGCTTGGGCGCGGGAGCCCCGTCGGCCGTCAGCGGAGCACCCCAGACCGCGCCGCCGTGGCCACCGCCTGCGCCGTACGCGGGGACGGTGGGCGGCGGGGGCGGCCATCCTTCGGCTCCGTAGGCGGCAGGGGCGGGAGTCTGCCCGTAGGCGGGGGCCGGAGCCGCCGGGGCGGGCGGGAACTGCCGGGTCGGCTCGGTACCGGGCGCGGGCGTCGGAGGCAGCTGCTGGGTCACCGGCTCGGCCGCGGCGGGCGCGTGCGCCGGGGCGCCCGGAGCGGGACCGGGAGCCGCGGTCGGTGGGGCGTCGGCCGGCTGCGGAGCAGACGCCGGGGCCCCGGCCTGCGTCGCGGAGGCCGGAGCAGGGGGTACGGACGGGGCCGCGGGGGGTGTCGGGGCCGCGGTGCCCTCGTTCTCGGTGCTCACAGCGCTCTCTCCTCGTCACACACGGCTTCAGTATTTCTCTGGCGATCGGTCCGACTGAACGTTCGACGTGCCGCACAAGTTCCTGGGCAAAGCCTTTCCCATGACCCGTCAGAGCACTGTAAGCCGGACCTGTGCATCTCCCCCCATTCTTTATATGCGGCATTCCGGACGCATCCGCACGGCTGGACCTCGACGTACGGCGCTCTGGCGGTGGCACCATGGCCCGGTGACCCACGCAATGCCACGCACCATCCAGGTCGTCGCCCACCGCGGCGCCTCGGAGGACGCCCCCGAGCACACCCTGGCCGCCTATCGCAAGGCCATCGAGGACGGCGCCGACGCCCTCGAGTGCGATGTCCGGCTCACCGCGGACGGCCATCTGGTCCTGGTGCACGACCGCCGGGTGAACCGGACCTCGAACGGCCGCGGCGCCGTCTCCGCGCTGGAGCTGGCCGATCTCGCCGCCCTGGACTTCGGCTCCTGGAAGGACCGCGAGGAGTCCCCCGACTGGGACGCGGACCCCGAGCTGACCTCCGTCCTCACCCTGGAGCGCCTGCTGGAGCTGGTCTCCGATGCCGGCCGGACGGTGCAGCTCGCGATCGAGACGAAGCACCCGACCCGCTGGGCCGGACAGGTGGAGGAGCGCCTCCTCATCCTCCTCAAGCGCTTCGGCCTGGACGCCCCGCCCGTCGAGGGCCCCCACCCCGTGCGGGTCATGAGTTTCTCCGCGCGCTCGCTGCACCGGGTGCGGGCTTCCGCGCCGGCGATCCCGACCGTGTACCTGATGCAGTTCATCTCGCCCCGGATGCGGGACGGGCGCCTGCCGGCCGGGGTGTCGATCGCCGGTCCCGGTATGCGCATCGTGCGCAACCACCCTGGTTTCATCCGCAAGCTTCAAGCCGCGGGTCACTCCGTACACGTATGGACCGTGAACGAACCCGAAGACATTCAGCTCTGCGCTGATCTGGGCGTGGAAGCGATCATCACGAACAGACCCCGTCAAGTTCTGTCCCAACTCGGGCGCTGACGTCCCTATTTGCGCACTCGCCACTCCCTGCCCGTGGATAACAGGGTGTGCTCCGGCGCATCCGCTCCGCATTCGTCCGGCATGAATGCGTCAGAGGTGTCCGCTTCGGCGGTTTCCGGTCCAGGCCATTGGGGCATCCAGACCATGCGTGGGGCTAAGGAGGTTCCGGGGGTGGCGTTGGTGGTGGCACAGGAAGTGCCCACGTCGTCGTGCATGGACGTACGCCATGGTCCTGCGGGCGTGGGCGAGGCGAGACACCGGATGCGTGAGCAACTGCGTATCAGCGGGGTGCCGGAATCGGTCGTGGACGATGCCGTACTGATCCTTTCCGAACTGCTCAGCAACGCCTGCCGACACGGCAGGCCTCTGGGCACACGGGAAGTCGGGGACGGGGAGATACGCGCCGCATGGCGCATCGACGGAGCGGGGCGGCTGACGGTCGAGGTAACGGACGGGGGCGGGCCCACCCGCCCTGTTCCTGCCACGCCCTCGGTCACCGCGCGCGGCGGCCGGGGGCTGAACATCATCAGCGCCCTCGCCCAAGACTGGGGTGTCCGGGACGGAGCGGCGGGTGAGGTCACCGTCTGGGTGATCGTTGCCTGTGGGCCCCGGCACGACGATTTCGCTACGCGCGTTGCGCCCCCGGCGATCGACTTCAGCACGGCGTTCGACGATCTGGATCCCTGACAGCGGGATCCCTGACAGCACAGCCGCGCAGCAGGACCGCAGAACAGCACGCACGGCATCCTGCACAGCGCACGACTGCACCGCAGTACCGCAGTACCGCAGTACCGCACAAACTCACCACAACAGCACAGCAGTACCGGTCATCCGCACAGGCGGCCGTCCGGGAGCGCACGCCGACCGTGCTCCCGGCCGCACCCCACCGGTTCCGGCGGTACGAACGGCTAGGCTCGCGCCCAGACACGACGCCGTACCGCCGCAACCGGGAGACACCCACGATGGCCAAGAAGCGCCCCGCAGCCAAGACCGCAAAGCCGCAGCTCACCAACGGTGAAATCCCCGTTGTGGGGGCCCGCGAGCCCTGCCCCTGCGGATCCGGGCGCCGTTACAAGGCCTGCCACGGCGCCGCCGCCGCGCACGCCGTCACCGAGCACGTCCAGCGCCCCTTCGAGGGCCTGCCGGGCGAGTGTGACTGGGTCGCGCTGCGCGAGCTGGTCCCCGCGGCCACCGTCCCGCTGTCCCTCAAGGGCGGTCTGCCCGAGGGCGTCCCCTCGGTCACGCTGGTGACCGTACTTCCCATGGCCTGGCCGGCGCTGCGCCGTGAGGACGGGTCCGTTCTGCTCGGCCTGCAGAACGACTCATCCACCGGGGACCTCGGCCGCGACATGGCCGACACCCTGGAGCGCGCACTCGTAGCGGAACCAGGCACTCCGATTCCTGCGCGCCGGGTTCCTGCCGAGGGTCCGCGACTTCAGGATCTCCTGGACCTCGACGGCGGTTTCGAGCCGGTTGTGCACAGCGGCTTCGAATTCTGGATTCCGGAATCGGAGAGCGCCCAGAACTCCTCCCCGGAGATCGCCGCCTCCCTGGAGCGCGCCAACGCGGCCGCCATTCCCACCGTCAAGCTGACCGGCGTCGACGCCGCCTACTGGTGCGAGACCCCGGAGAAGAACCACCTGCGCTGGGTCATGCCGCACCCCGAGGAGAAGCTGCTCGACGCCCTCGCGCGGCTGCACGCGGCCGGCACCTCCTCGCTCGGCGAGGGTACGAAGCTCGTCGGTTCCTTCCGCGCTCACGGCCTGATGGTCCCCGTCTGGGACCTGCCCACCGGGCTCACGGCCGAGGACGTCGAGAAGCCCGCGGCGGAGTTCGCGGAGCGGCTGGCCGGGGCTCTGGCCACGGACGCCCCGCTCACCACGGAAGAGCGCCGGGCACGCGGCGGGCTCACCAACCGCCAGGTGACCCTCAGCTGACCGCACACACGCGCGGAGCCGGTGACCGGAGTCACAACTCCCGTTAATCGTCTGCAAATCGGTGTCTGAATATCAGAGATCGAATTTGCGAACAGGCGATCTCTTGTTACCGTTCTTGTAGCCCGGTCGCTGGTGCATCCCCCGTCGCCAGCGACCGGGCCCTTCCATTTCCGGCGGTACTCAACCGTCACCCCGTGCCGGTGAGTTGCTCCCTGACCGCAAGAGCAGCTTGCCTTCATCATCCGGAACTGCAAACTCCGCTACGGCCGAGTAACTGTCCGGCTCGCCGGCCGAGGCCTCTTTCGGCGTCTCGCACAGGCCCGGCTCGTCGCCCGCGCCGACCGCGCACATGATCTGCACGGTGCGCCCGGCCGGACCCATCACCGTCAGCACGGCATCGACCGCGCGACCGCTGGTGTTCCGGTAGTAACTCCGGCCCCACGTCCGACCTTCGGACACCAGCACGCACGTCTGCGCCTCCACCCCGTGCGGCGAGGACAGCTCGGGGCCGCAGCGGGAATCCGTACGGGGCTGCTCGGCCTTGCCCTGTCGTGCGGGCCCGGCCGGCCCCGCCGAGCGCGCGGGCGACGCAGGAGCGCTGCGGGGGGAGTCCGAAAGCCCGAGCGTCGAGAACAGGCCACCGCCCTTTCCGTCGTCCTGACCGGCGAAATCCGGCCCGGCGATCGCTCCGGCAAGCGGGAGGGACAAGATGACCAGCACACCGGCGCCGATACCGATCAGGCGGAGATTCATTCGCCGAAGATAGCGATGCGGGAATGGGGCACGGAGATCCCCGCGCCCAATTCCCTTCGAAACCGGTCCCGCTGGCACCCGTACGAGTGATCCTCCGAGGTCCGGCGGGTCAGTACGCGAGCCGGCTGCCGCCTCCGGGTGCACCGCTGCTCGCCTCGACCAGCGCGTCCACGACCGTCTCGACCTCGGGCAGCCAGAGGTTCCCAGCGCCCTGCGTCCGCGGATCAGCCGCCACCGGCGGCCGCCCTTGTGACGCCGTCCGCGGCCACACCCGCGACTGCGGATGCAGCTGTGACGACCGTGACGACCGCGCGTGTGGCTGCGCCCCCGGCTCCCGTTCCCAGCGCGCCTGGCCGCCACTGGACGCGGCGGAGGGCGGCATCAGCAGATAGCCGCCCTCACCGTGGAACCGCAGCGAGGACGGCACGTGGTCCTTCGCGTAGAGGAGTTCGCCGAGCCGCTCCAGCGAATACGGAGACACCAGCAGCGACCAGCGCGTGGGTGTGGCCACGATCGGGCCCAGCCTCATGCCCTGCGCGTCGAGCCGTACGAGGGCCCGTGCGGCCGCGGCAGCCGGCAGGCTCACCGCGCACGGGGCGGTCCCGCCGGTGGCCATCAGGACGGGGGCGGTGGGCCGGTTGGTCCACCACCAGGCAATCATCCGGGGGTCGGTGGTCGCCGCGAGCAGCCCCGGGTCGAAGGGGTGTGCGCCGGGAACGACGCAGTCGGGGTCGGGGCAGGCGCAGCGCGAGCCGTCGGTGCCGGATCGGCCGACGCCGGGCAGGACGGGCCACTGCCATGTGGTGGCGCAGGTGAGCGCCGCGTCGAGGAGAGCGGATGCGGAGCCGCTCTGTCCCGGGTCGGGGCGCAGGGATTGAAAGCGATCGCGGAGCCGCTGGAGACGCCTTCCGAGGATCTCGCGCATGAGCGCTCGTTCCTTTCCGTTGAACGCCGAGGGCCACATCACACCATGTAACCGGTGTCTCACCACACGTACAGGTTTCGCGTCACTGTCCGCCAGAAGCAGGTTCACACGGTTCGTGCAGTTTTCTTGCGGGTCCGTCAAACGTCCGGCGCGGGGTGCAGCGCGACCGCGCCGGCTGCCGAGAGCGGCTGCCGCCGCTAAGGACGGCGGCCCGTCCCGGGTGGTTCCCGGCGGGGCCAACTGACCGCAGGCGCCAACGAGTACGTACCCGACCCCCCGTGGAGCCCGCCCAGTCGATCGCAAAAACCGACTGCCTCCAGCTTTTTCCGGCCAAGTTCTAGCCTTGGCTCGACGGTGAGTTGCCGTCCCATGGACACCAGGATTCCCACCTGGGCAATGCTGGACATGTATCCACGTGTGCGTGTAGATGTGGATTCCTTGATGGCGGCGCAGCACGATCTGGGGGTTTGCGATGCTATTTGGCGAATCGCACCAGGTGGAAAGGCGGACGCCATGAGCGCCCCGCATCTGCCGAAAGTGGCTGGAATCGATCCAGCAGTTACCGCGTCACCGCAGACTGTGGCGCCCTCGCCCGTCCGGACCACCCCCGCACCGGCCCCTCCGCCCGGCCCGGGCAGCCTCATTCAGGACCGGCTGGCGGGCATGGTCTCGGATCTCACCACCCTGCACGAGCTCACCGAGCGGCTGGCCCGCACCTGTGACCTCGACAGCTCCCTCCACGAGTTCCTGCGTGCCGGAGCCGCACTCGTCGGCGCCCGCCGCGGCCTGATCGTCCTGGAGCCCTCCGACGGGCTCGGCCCCAGCAGCACGATCGGCCTCGGTCTCGGCCATGCCGAACTCGGTCACATCGAGACCGTGCCGCGCAGCGCCACCTCCTACGGGCGGATCCTCGACGGACTCCCCGACGCCCAGGGCGGCTCCGAGATCCTGCCCGAACCGGGCACGCCGCCGGGGACCGGCGGCTTCGCCGCCCCCGTCGACCCCCGGCACCGCGAGGTCGCCGCCCGCCTCGGCTACGCCGCCAGCTACGCCCTCCCGCTGACCGCCGACGCCACCGGCCGGCTCGGCGCGGCCGTCTGGCTCTACGACGAGCAGGCCGAGCCGAACGACCGCCAGCGCGACCTCGCCGGGCTCTACGTGCGACAGGCCGCCGAGCACCTGGCCCGGATGCTGGAGGTGGAGCGCTCCCGCGCGCGGCTCGCCACCCTCGCCGAGGAACTGCTGCCCAGCCGGCTCCCCCGGATCCCCGGGGTGCAGCTCGCGGCCCGCCACCACACCGGTCCGCGCGGTGGAGGCGACTGGTACGACGCCCTGCCGCTGCCCGAGGGCGCCCTGGGGCTGGCCGTCGGCTCCGTCACCGGATCCGGTCCGAGCGCCATCGCCGCCATGGGGCGACTGCGCGCCTCGCTGCGCGCCTACGCCGTCATGGAGGGCGAGGACCCCGTGGCGGTCCTGTCCGACCTGGAGCTGCTGCTGCGCCTGACCGAGCCCGCCCGCTCGGCCACCGCGCTCTTCGCCTACTGCGAGCCCGCCGGGGGGCCGTACGCCGACGACCAGGGCAGCAAGATCATCTTGGCGGGCGCCGGGCACGCCCCGCCGCTCCTCATCGGCGAGCGCCGCACCGAGTATGTGGAGACCTCGCTCTCCGCCCCCCTGGGCATGCTGTCCTGCTGGGAGGCACCGAGCGTCGAGATCGAGCCCGCACCCGGAGAAACGGTGCTGCTCTACACCGACGGACTGCTGCGCCACACCGGCGACCCCATGGACCGGGCCTACGCCCGGCTGCACGCGGCGGCCGCAGGGGTGCCCCGGAGCGCCCGGGACGATCCGGCGGCCCTCTGCGACCACATCCTGCGCACCGTGCTGCCCGACGGGGGGCCGGCCGACGCCCCCGAGGACATCGTGCTGCTCGCCGCCCGGTTCGAGTGAGCCGCGGGGCGCGGTCCGAATCGTGACGGACGGCATGATTCGGACCACGCCCACTCCGTACACGCATACGATGGATGCGGTCCACACCCAGGTCCGTACCGTCGTAGCTGAGGAGAAGACGTGGCTGACGAGCTCACCCCGGAGACCCCGGAAGAAGAGCAGCCCAAGAAGACGCACAAGCAGCGCAAGAACGGTCTGTACCCGGGCGTCAGCGACGAACTCGCCGAGAGCATGCGTACCGGCTGGGCCGACACGGAGCTGCACGGACTGGAGCCCATCGCCCAGGCCGAGCACACCGCCGCCCGCCGCGCCGCGCTGTCCGCGCGCTTCCCGGGCGAGCGCCTCGTCATCCCCGCGGGCCGCCTGAAGACCCGCTCGAACGACACCGAATACCCCTTCCGCGCCTCGACCGAGTACGCGTACCTCACGGGCGACCAGACCGAGAACGGCGTCCTGGTGCTGGAGCCCACCGGCGCGACCGGCCACACCGCCACCATCTACCTGCTGCCGCGCTCCGACCGGGAGAACGGCGAGTTCTGGCTGTCCGGCCAGGGTGAGCTGTGGGTCGGCCGCCGCCACTCCCTCACGGAGGCCGAGCAGCTCCTGGGCATCCCCGCCCAGGACGTCCGCAAGCTCGCCGAGGCCCTCACCGAGGCCGAGGGCCCGGTCCGCAACGTGCGCGGCCACGACGCGCTGATCGAGTCCGCCCTCACCGACAAGGTGACCAAGGAGCGGGACGAGGAACTGCGCGTCTACCTCTCCGAGGCCCGTGCCGTGAAGGACGCTTTCGAGATCGGCGAGCTGCAGAAGGCCGTCGACTCCACCGTCCGCGGCTTCGAGGACGTCGTGAAGGTCCTGGACAAGGCCGAGGCCACGTCCGAGCGCTACATCGAGGGCACCTTCTTCCTGCGCGCCCGCGTCGAGGGCAACGACGTCGGCTACGGCTCCATCTGCGCCGCCGGCCCGCATGCGTGCACCCTGCACTGGGTCCGCAACGACGGCGACGTGCGCTCCGGGGACCTGCTGCTGCTCGACGCCGGTGTGGAGACCCACTCCCTGTACACCGCCGACGTCACGCGCACTCTGCCGATCAACGGCACGTACACCGACATCCAGCGCAAGATCTACGACGCGGTGTACGAGTCCCAGGAAGCCGGCATCGCCGCGGTGAAGCCGGGTGCCAAGTTCCGCGACTTCCACGACGCCTCACAGCACGTGCTGGCCGAGAAGCTCGTCGAGTGGGGCCTGCTGGACGGGCCGGTCGAGCGCGTCCTGGAGCTCGGCCTGCAGCGCCGCTGGACCCTTCACGGCACCGGCCACATGCTCGGCATGGACGTCCACGACTGCGCCGCCGCGCGCACCGAGGCGTACGTCGAGGGGACGCTGGAGCCGGGCATGTGCCTCACCGTCGAGCCCGGTCTCTACTTCCAGGCCGACGACCTGACCGTCCCCGAGGAGTACCGCGGGATCGGTGTCCGGATCGAGGACGACATCCTCGTCACCGAGGACGGCAACCGGAACCTGTCGGCCGGGCTGCCCCGCACCTCCACCGAGGTCGAGGCCTGGATGGCGCGCCTGAAGGGCTGACGCCTCCACCGATGGTGTCGGTGGGCGGGATCCCGTGGGGGGTCCCGCCCACCGGCGTTCCTACGACACCTTCAGCAGGGCGTCGTCGCGCCACTTCAGCGTCTTGTCGAAGCTCACCACCGCGCCGCGGCCCGGCCGGTTTCGAAAGCGGACGTGGTCGGCGAGCTCGGCGATCAGGTCCAGGCCCCGGCCGTGTTCGGCCAGGGCGGGTCTGCGGCGGGCCACCGTGGCGGGCGGGAACCCCGGACCGGAATCGGTCACCTCGATACGGCAGCAGTCCCCGTCGAGATAGGCCGTGACGTGGTACGCCTCGGTCTCGTCCGGGATCGCGCCGTCGCCGCCGTGCTCCACGGCGTTCGCGCACGCTTCGCTCAGCGCCACCGAGAGATCGAAGGAGATGTCCGGGTCCACCCCCGCGGTCTCCATCGTCCCCAGCAGCAGTCGCCTGGCGAGCGGCACGCTCGCGGCTTCGCGCCTCAAGTGGAGAGACCACCAGATGCTCATACGGTTACGTATTGCCGCCCGTGAGCAGCCGTAAGCGCCCTGCGGCCGTCCGAGACCGCATTACGCCCGTCCGGCCGATGTGGCTCTCCCGGGAGGCGATGTATGCGGCGGTGCACTTGACCGGGACACCACCGGCCACAGGGTCCGGACCGTCTTCGCAGAGGGGACTCATGGGGACCTTCCGGACCTGCCGTATGGAGGGCCTGAGCGCAGTGCGATGATGGCCCGGCCATGTCTGACCCCCACGCGACGCACGCCGGAGCCGGCCTCCGGCTGACCCGGGCCGCGGTGTTCACCGCGGTCTGCGTCGTGCTGTCCGCGGTCGGGCACGCCCTGGCGTCCTGCGCCACCGTGCCCTGGTGGTCGCTCTGCATCGGCTTCCTCGCCGTCTTCGCGGTCGCAGCCCCGCTCGCGGGTCGCCGGCGGACACTGCCCGGGATCGCCTCCGGTCTCACCGCCGGACAACTCGCGCTGCACACGTTGTTCGGCCTCGGCCAGCACAGCACCGGGGCCACGCAGGGACCGGCCGGCGCCGGCGACCGCTCGCTCGCAGAACTCGCGGCCCGACTGGTGTGCGGGGGCAACTCCGTACCGCTCAGCTCGGCCGACGCCCGGCGGATCGTGGAGGCCGCAGGCCTGGACCCGGCCGCCCTGACCCAGCAGGCAGCACAGGTCGCACTGGCCGGGGAGGTCGCGGCGCAGGGTCACGGCACCCACGCGCACGTGGCCCAGGCCGCCGTCACCGCGCCGGCGACCGGCCTGTTCAGCCCCGCCATGCTGATCGGCCACCTGCTGGCCGCACTCGCCGCCGGCTGGCTGCTCGGCCGCGGCGACGCCGCACTGTTGCGGATCGTCGAACTGTCCCGGCTCTCCGCCGAGTCCGCCCCGATGCGCCCGCTGCGCGCCGCACTGGCCTTCGTCCGCGCCCTCGGCGCCGGACTCGCCGGCGCGCCTGCCCGTAACCCGCAGGCCGTGCGGACCGGGTCCGACCCGACGGCCTCCACCGGCCGGGAAGTACTCCAGCACACCGTGATCAGGCGCGGGCCCCCCGTGGCGCTCGCCCTCGCAGCCTGACGCGGCACCCCTCCCCGGGATCAGCGGGAGCACCGGTGCCGCGAACTCCGCGCGCGCCCGTGCGCGGAGCCGCCACTGCTTCCATGGAGTGTTCCTGCCATGAAGACCTCTCGCGTCTCGATCGCCGCCGCCCTCGCCGCCGGCACCGTCCTCGTCCTCTCCGGCCCTGCCTTCGCCCATGTCGGCGTACAGCCCGGCGAGGCAACCAAGGGCGGCTACGCGACAATCAACTTCAAGGTCCCCAACGAGCGCGACAACGCGTCGACCACCCAGCTGGAGGTCAACTTCCCGATCGACCAGCCGCTCACCTCCGTCATGCCGCAGGACGTTCCCGGCTGGACCGTGACGGTCGAGAAGAGCAAGCTCGACCAGCCGCTCACCGTGCACGGCAAGCAGATCAACGAGGCCGTCACCAAGGTCACCTGGTCCGGCGGCAAGATCGAGCCCGGGAAGTTCCAGCAGTTCCCGCTCTCCGTGGGCAAGTTGCCCGAGAGCGCCGACCAGATGGTGTTCAAGTCCATCCAGACGTACGACAACGGCGAGATCGTCCGCTGGATCGAGGAGGCCAAGGACGGCGCCGCGGAGCCGCAGAACCCCGCGCCCGTCCTGAAGCTGACCACCCCCAAGGGCGACGACCACCACGGCAGCGGCGCCAAGGCCGACGAGGCGAAGAACGCCGACAAGAAGGCCGGTGACGGCCATGGCAAGGCCGCCGCCGAACACGGCTCCGACACCACCGCGCGCGCCCTCGGCATCGCCGGCATCGTCATCGGACTCGGCGGGGTGGCCTTCGGCATCGCCTCGCGTCGCCGCTCCGCCTGACCCGCCGCGCCCCCTGGGCGCGCCCGCTCCGAACGTCCGCATTCCCCGATCCCAGGGACATCTCTCCATGCACACCACACGTGTGACGCTCGCCGCCCTTCTCGCGGCGGCCGCGCTCACCCTCACCGCCTGCGGCGGTGAACCCGCCAAGACCGGCTCGGTCACCCAGATCTCCGGCGGCCAGAGCAACACCCAGGCCGCGACCGTGCTGGACCGCCCCTTCAGCAAGCCGGAACTCGTCCTCACGGACACCACGGGCAAGCCGTGGAACCTCCGTGAGCAGACCAAGGGCAAGCCCACTCTCATGTACTTCGGCTACACCCACTGCCCCGACGTGTGCCCGCTGACGATGAGCAACATCGCCGTGGCCAAGAAGGCACTTCCCAAGGCCGACCAGGACAACCTCCAGGTCGTCTTCGTCACCACCGACCCGGAACGGGACACCCCCGAGTCCCTCGGCGCGTGGCTCAAGGCTCAGGACCCGTCCTTCACGGGGCTCACCGGGGACTTCGCCACCATCCAGGCCGCCGCGCGCGCTCTCGGAATCGGCATCGAGCCCGCCACGAAGGGGAGCGACGACAAGGTCGTCTCCATGCACGGCGCCCAGGTCATCGCGTTCTCGCCCAAGACCGACGAGGGCTACGTCCTCTACGGCGAGGGCACCACCGTCGACGACTACACGAAGGACCTGCCGAAGCTCACCAAGGGGGAGAACCCGTGAACGCCCGCACCACCCGCACCCTCGCCGCCGCCCTCTCCCTGACGGCAGCGCTCGCCATATCCGGCTGCTCCGGCGACGACAAGCCCAGGATGACCGTCAGCGGCGCCTTCATGCCCCAGCCCGTGAACGACAAGATGGCCGGCGGCTTCATGGTCATCAAGAACGGCTCCGGGACCGCCGACAAGCTCACCGGCGCCACCTCCCCGCTCTCCGACGATCTCGAGATCCACGAGACCAAGGACCAGAAGATGCAGCAGGTCCAGTCGATGGACGTGCCGGCGAACGGCGAGCTCAGGCTGGAGCGCGGCGGCAACCACATCATGTTCATGGGTCTCAAGAGCACTCCGCAGGTCGGCGACAAGGTCACCGTCGAGCTCCGCTTCGAGAAGGCCGGCTCCGTCAAGGTCGAGCTGGACGTGAAGGACCGGACGCACACCGCACAGGCTCCTACATCCACGGCCGGCAACGCCCACTGACGGATCGAGGAACTGACACGCCATGACGGCCACCGCCCCCGCCCCCTCCACGGCCCGCGCCCGTGCCACGGCATTCCTGCCGCGGCTCGCGCTGGTCCTCGCAGCCCTGCTGGCAACCCTGTTCACCGCGGCCTCACCGGCCACGGCGCACGCCGCCCTCACCGCGAGCGACCCCACGGACGGGGCGGTGGTCGCCACGGCTCCCGCCCAGGTCACCCTCTCCTTCTCGGAGCAGGTCGCGATGGGGGACGACTCCATCCGCGTCCTCGACCCCCGGGGCAAACGCGTGGACACCGGCGAGCTGCGCGACATGTGCAGCGGGAACACCATCCGCTATGGCACCGCTCTGCACGCCGGCCTTCCCAATGGCACCTACACGGTCGCCTGGCAGGCCGTGTCGGCCGACAGCCACCCGATCTCGGGCGCCTTCACCTTCTCCATCGGCGCGCCCTCCGCCACCGATGTCACCCTCCCCACCGCGCAGGCGGGCGGCGGGCCGGTCGGTATCGCGTACGGGATCGCCCGCTACGCCGCCTACGCCGGCTTCGCGGTCCTCGTCGGCGGCGCCGCCTTCATCCTGCTGTGCTGGCGCGGGGGCGCCGCCGAACGGCCGCTCCAGAAACTCGTCGTGCGGGCCTGGGTCGCGCTGACCGCCGCAACCCTCGCCATGCTGGTGCTCCGAGCCCCGTACACCGGCTCCGGGAACTTCGCCGACGCGTTCGACCTCAACGGACTCAGGGCCGTACTGGAGACCAAGACCGGCGCCTCGCTGGTCTCCCGGCTGCTGCTGCTGGGCGCGGCCGCCCTCTTCGTCGCGGTGCTCTTCGGCGCGTACGCACGCCGTGTGCAGGGCGCCGGAACCGAGGAGGAGGCCAAGGACACCAGCGACCTCACCTTCGGCCTGGCCATGGGCGGCGCCGTCGTGTCAGGCGGGATCGCCGCCACCTGGGCGCTTTCCGAGCACGCCTCCACCGGTATCCAGACCGGCATCGCCATGCCCGCCGACATCCTGCACATGATGGCCGTGGCCACCTGGCTCGGTGGCCTCGCGGCGCTGCTCGTCGCCCTCTACAAGATCCCCGGGATCGAACGCGCGGCCGTCCGGCGCTTCTCCAAGGTCGCCTTCGCCAGCGTCCTGGTGCTCGCCGTCACGGGCGTCTACCAGTCCTGGCGCCAGGTGGGCAGCTGGTCCGCCCTCACCGGCACCGACTACGGGCGGCTGTTGCTCCTGAAGGTGGGCCTGGTCGCCGTCCTTCTCGCCATCGCCTTCGCGTCCCGGAAGTGGACCGGACGGCTCGCCGAAGCCGAAGCCCCTGCGGCCTCGGCCGGGCCCGCCGAGAAGGTCGCCTCGCAGGCGGCGCCACAGGCGGCGTCGCAGCGGACATCGGACGGGACATCGGGCAGGGCTTCTGAGGGGATCGCACGGGACGATGTTTCACGTGAAACGGCCGACGATGTTTCACGTGAAACAGAGCCTGTCCGTGACGCCGAGCCGGTCACAGTCCCCGCAGACCCCGAGCGCGCCGCCCAGCTCGCCCGACAGCGTGCCGCCCGCGAGACCGCGCGCGAGAAGCGGGTCCGCGACGCCGACCCGGACCGCGCCGGCCTGCGCCGCTCCGTCCTTGCCGAGGCGGCCGTCGCCGTGATCCTGCTCGCCGTCACCACGGTCCTCACCAGCACCGAGCCCGGGCGAACCGTGGAGCAGGAGTCGAGCCGCGGCTCCACCGCCACCGCCGTCCCCGACCGCGCCGTCAAGATCACCCTGCCCTTCGACACCGGCGGCCCGAACGGCAAGGGGGCGATCCGTCTCGAACTCGACCCGGGCCGGGTGGGTGCCAACACCCTTCACCTCTGGTCCGACACCGACGACGGCAAGCCCTTCGATCTCCCCGAGGTCAAGGTCGCCTTCACCCTCCCCGCCAAGGACATCGGCCCCTTGCCGCTCGTCCCCGATCAGGCCGCCCCCGGGCACTGGACCGCATCGGGCGTACAGCTGCCGCTCGCCGGCGAATGGCGCATCGACGTGACCGTCCGTACCTCCGACATCGACCAGACCACCGTCCAGAAGACCGTGAAGATCGGCTGACCAGCGTGACCGAGAGCAACACCGACATCGAGATCTCCCGGCGCCGACTGCTGGGCACCGTCGGCGCCGCCGGCGCCGCCGGGCTCGCGCTGGGCGCTGCAGGCGGCGCCCTCGCGCACTCCGCGCTCGCCGACTCCGCGAGCCGTTCCGCCTCGGGCGCGGCCGGCAGCCTGACCTCCCTCGGCGCCACCCAGGTGCCCTTCCAGGGAGAGCACCAGGCCGGTATCACCACGCCCCTGCAGGCCAAGGGGCACCTCGTCGCCTTCGACCTGGCCTCGGGGGCGGGCCGTACGGAGGCCGCCGCGCTGCTGCGACGCTGGTCCGAGACCGCCCGGCGGCTCATGGCGGGCGAGCCCGCCCCGACCTCGGACAGCGGCATCGCCCTGGACGCCGGTCCGTCCTCCCTCACCGTCACCTTCGGCTTCGGCCACTCCTTCTTCGAGCGCACCGGGCTCACCGCCCGCCGTCCCGCCGCCCTCGACCCGCTGCCGGACTTCTCCTCCGACCGGCTCGACGCCCAGCGCAGCCATGGCGACCTGTGGGTCCAGATCGGCGCGAACGACGGCCTCGTCGCCTTCCATGCCCTGCGCGCCCTGCAGAGGGACGCCGGGGAGGCCGCCCGCGTCCGCTGGCAGATGAACGGTTTCAACCGGTCCCCCGGCGCCACCGGCACCCCGATGACGGCCCGTAACCTGATGGGCCAGATCGACGGCACCGGCAATCCGAAGCCTTCGGAGCCCGACTTCGACAAGCGGATCTTCGTACCCGTCGCCGGCCCCGGCCCCGACGAGCACGCCTGGATGGGTGGGGGCTCGTACGCCGTCGTCCGGCGCATCCGCATGCTCCTCGACGACTGGGACAAGCAGTCCCTCGCCCAGCAAGAGCAGGTCATCGGCCGCACCAAGGCGACCGGCGCCCCGTTGACCGGCGGCGGCGAGACCACCGAGATGGCTTTCGACAAGCTCGGCGCCGATGGCAAGCCCGTCATCCCGTCCAACGCCCACGCCCGGATCTCCGCCCCCGAGCAGAACGGCGGGGCGGCCATGCTGCGGCGCCCATTCTCCTTCCACGACGGGATCGGCTCCGACGGCGCCCCCGACGCCGGGCTCCTCTTCGTCTGCTGGCAGGCCGATCCGCTGCGCGGGTTCGTCCCCGTACAGCGCAAGCTCGACCGCGGCGACGCGCTGTCGGAGTTCATCCGGCACGAGTCCAGCGGCCTGTACGCGGTTCCGCCCGGCCCCCGCAGCGGTGAGTACGTGGGACAGCGGCTGCTCGAAGGATGAACAGCAACCCGGGGGGTGGCACCCCGGCATTAGGCTGATCGCATGTCAGCCACCCGCTTCACGTATCTCGGTCCCGAGGGCACCTTCACCGAGGCCGCCCTGCGCACCCTGCCGGAAGCCGCGACCCGCGAGCTCGTCCCGATGGTGTCGGTCCCGGCCGCCCTGGACGCCGTACGCAACGGTGAGGCGGCCGCCGCGCTGGTCCCGATCGAGAACTCGGTGGAGGGCGGGGTCACCGCCACCCTGGACGAGCTGGCCTCGGGCGAGCCGCTGATGATCTACCGAGAGGTGCTGCTGCCCATCGCCTTCGCGCTGCTCGTGCGGCCCGGAACCGCCCTGTCGGACGTGAAGACCGTCACGGGGCACCCGGTCGCCCAGCCGCAGGTGCGGAACTGGCTGCGGGCGAACCTGCCGGACACGGTGTGGGAGTCGGCCGCGTCGAACGCCGACGGCGCCCGTCTGGTCCAGGAGGGCCGCTTCGACGCCGCCTTCGCGGGCGAGTTCGCCGCGGCCACCTACGGGCTTGTTCCGCTGGTCACCGAGATCCACGACGCGGAGAACGCCGAGACGCGGTTCGTCCTCGTCGGACGCCCCGCGCGGCCGGCCGCGCCGACCGGCGCCGACAAGACCTCCGTCGTGCTGTGGCTCGGCGACGACCACCCGGGTGCGCTCCTGGAGCTTCTCCAGGAGTTCGCAGTCCGCGGGGTCAACCTGATGCTGATCCAGTCCCGCCCGACCGGCCAGGGCATCGGAAACTACTGCTTCGCCGTCGACGCCGAGGGTCACATCTCCGACCGGCGGGTCGGAGAGGCACTCATGGGCCTCAAGCGGACCTGCCCCCAGGTCCGCTTCCTCGGTTCCTATCCGCGCGCCGGTGTCGCTCAGAGTGATGTCCGGGCACCTCGGGCCGGAACCTCGGACGGCGATTTCACGGCGGCCTCCGACTGGCTGGGGCGCTGCCTGGACGGCCGGGCGTAAGGCCGTCGTCCACTGTCCACAGAGTTATCCACAGGATGTGATGCAGACCTGGGGACAAGTCGACAGAGCGGCCCGACAAGGTCGACAAATCGGTCCGACGGCCCGGGTTTCGTGCTGGGGAGCGGAAGGTGAACGGTGTCACCTCCGCAGCCCCGATCAACTCTTTGGGGCGAGTCATTCCCACCCGAATGAGTGTGTGAGGGTGGTTTGAACCCTGATTCGCCCCGACCATCCACCGATCAGGAATGATCTATTCCTGTGTCCACAGAGGCAGCACACAGCCTGTGGATAAACTGCGGGCCGCAGTGATTCCTGTGGACAAGAACCACCTCCGGCCCTGCTCAGGGCCCGACCGCCGGTCGACATTGCGCCCCTTTTCGGGGAATGGGACCGCTTTTATCGACACCCCCGACAGGGATCAGTTCCAGTCAGCCTCCGGGACTTATCCATTCGTTGCAATTAGGACATAGTGCCACGCAGCGTGATATCGGTGTGATCCCCGGAAGCCCAGCCCGGTAGCCTTGAGGGGTGATTGACCTCCGGCTGCTCCGTGAAGACCCTGACCGTGTCCGCGCCTCGCAGCGCGCCCGTGGAGAGGACGTCGAACTCGTCGACGCACTGCTCTCCGCCGACGAGCGCCGCAGGTCCTCAGGCATGCGCTTCGACGAACTGCGCAATGAGCAGAAGTCTCTCGGCAAGCTCATCCCGAAGGCCTCCCCCGAGGAGCGGGCCGAGCTGCTGAAGAAGGCCGAGCAACTCAAGCAGGACGTCAAGGCCGCCGAGGCCGAGCAGAACGAGGCCGACGAGGCCGCCAAGCAACTTCTCCTCCAGCTCGGCAACATCGTCCACGAGGACGTGCCGGTCGGCGGCGAGGAGGACTTCACCGTCCTGGAGACGCACGGCACCATCCGCGACTTCGCCGCCGAGGGATTCGAGCCCAAGGACCACCTGGAGCTCGGCGAATCACTGGGCGCCATCGACGTCGAGCGCGGCGCCAAGGTCTCGGGCTCGCGCTTCTACTACCTGACCGGTGTGGGCGCCCTGCTGGAGCTGGCGCTGGTCAACGCGGCCATCGCCCAGGCCACCGAGGCCGGCTTCATCCCGATGCTGACCCCCGCGCTGGTGCGTCCGCGCGCCATGGAGGGCACCGGCTTCCTCGGCCAGGCCGCGGAGAACGTCTACCACCTGGAGAAGGACGACTACTACCTGGTCGGCACCTCCGAGGTGCCGCTCGCCGCGTACCACATGGACGAGATCATCGAGGCCGACAAGCTGCCGCTGCGGTACGCCGGCTTCTCCCCGTGCTTCCGCCGCGAGGCCGGCACATACGGCAAGGACACCCGAGGAATCTTCCGCGTCCACCAGTTCGACAAGGTCGAGATGTTCTCGTACGTCGCGCCGGAGGAAGCCGAGGCCGAGCACCAGCGCCTCCTGGAGTGGGAGAAGCAGTGGCTGACCAGCCTGGAGCTGCCGTTCCAGGTGATCGACGTCGCCACCGGTGACCTCGGCGCCTCCGCCTCGCGCAAGTTCGACTGCGAGGCCTGGATCCCGACCCAGGGCAAGTACCGCGAGCTGACCTCCGCCTCGAACTGCGACAGCTTCCAGGCGCGCCGCCTGTCGATCCGCTACCGCGACGCCAAGAAGACCCAGCCGCTGTCCACGCTGAACGGCACGCTGTGCGCCGTACCGCGCACGATCGTTGCGATCCTGGAGAACCACCAGCAGGCCGACGGTTCGGTGCGGGTGCCCCAGGTGCTCCGTCCGTACCTCGGCGGCCGCGAGGTCTTGGAGCCGATCACCAAGTGAGCCCGGCTCCGTTCCCGTACAAGCTCGTCGCGACCGATCTCGACGGCACGCTGCTGCGTGGCGACGACACCGTCTCGGAACGCACCCGTGAAGCGCTCGCCGCGGCCACCGCGGCGGGCGCGGCGCACATCATCGTCACCGGCCGTGCGGTGCCCTGGACCCGGCATGTACTGGACGATCTCGGTTACAACGGGATCGCCGTCTGCGGACAGGGCGCGCAGGTCTACGACGCGGGCGCGCACCGGCTGCTGACCTCGGTGACGCTGGACCGGCAGCTGGCCGGCCTGGCGCTGTCGAAGCTGGAGGCCGAGGTCGGTCCGCTGGCCCTGGCGGCCAGCCGGGACGGGGTGGACGGCGAGGTCCTGTTCGGGCCCGGGTACCAGGTGCAGGAGGGCCTCCCGGCCCTCTACCTGGACGACACCGCGGCGGTCTGGACGGCTCCGCTCAACAAGCTCTACATCCAGCACCCGGAGCTGGACGACGATGCGCTCGTCAAGGTGGCCCGGCAGATTGTGGGCAGCCTGGTCGACATCGTCATGGCGGGACCCGGCATAGTCGAGATCCTGCCGCTGGGCCTGACCAAGGCCACCGGTCTGTCGCTGGCCGCGCGCAGGCTGAAAGTGAAGGCGGCGGAGACGATCGCCTTCGGCGACATGCCCAACGACATCCCGATGTTCGGCTGGGCCGCGCACGGGGTGGCGATGGCCAACGCCCATGCGGAGCTCAAGGCGGTGGCCGACGAGGTGACGACCTCCAACGAGGAGGACGGCATCGCGGTGGTGCTGGAGCGTCTGCTGGGCGCCGCGTAAGGCGCAGGACGTACGAGAGGTCCGGGACGGCCCGCGCCGCAAGACGCGCTCGAAGTGGCCGTCCCGGACCTTTTGTTGCTCCCCGCACGACTCACTCTGCCCCGGGCCGAAGCCCCGTACCAGCGATTTTCCACGCCTCAGCCGTACATCCGGCGGCGCCGCCAGTAGGCGATGGTGAGGATGCCGAGCAGCGGACCCCAGAGCAGCAGGGGTGCGTAGGACAGGTTGAAGACCCACAGGCCGAGCCCGGTGGGCGCCTCGGGATTCGCGGCGTTGACCTCGCTCCACGTCGAGGCGCCGAGGACCGTGATGCCGGTGAGCGCGATTGCGCCCAGCGCTGCGGGGACCACCGCCATCCACGGGTGGAACCGGCGTCCGCCCAGCCGGGGGATCCAGCGGGGCAGCTCCTCGCCCCAGCGCTGAACCAGACCGAGACTCAGCAGGCCGAGGCACTCCTGGAGGACGCTGACGAAGATGAGGACCAGCGATTCCCTGCCCGGGTAGTACGCGTGGTGCAGATCGCTGCCCGGGCCCCAGCCCATGGGGATGCCCGCCGCGATCATGAGTCGCCACACGCAGCTGGGGAGCACGGTCAGCGAGGCGAGCCCCGCCAGCCGGCGAAGCCGGGGTGAGACCCCGGGCGAGGTGTCCGAGGGGCGCGCGACGGTGTTGGCGGTCATCGTTCACGTCCTGTTCGGGAGGGTCCGGCTGATGACTCGAGCCTCGTCGCCCGGGGCCTTCGCAACCATCCGCCGAACAGCAGGCCGGACGGGCACGGCCGCTCGTGCGGCTCTGCCGAACGGCAGATGGCAGGCCCGGGCGTGCGCTCGTAGGGTCGGGGGCATGACCGTCAACCCGGCTGCCGCGTATGCCCCGTTGCTGGCAGCGGCTGCCGTCGTGGGGCTCGCCGCCACCGGCCTGGGGGCACCCGCGCCGTGGCTGCTGCTCTGGATGTGTGTCCTGCTGCCCCTGCTGGCTCTGGTGGCCCGCTGGTCTCCTCTGCGTTCGGGGACCGTGGCGGGCGTCCTGGGCGTGGCCGCCGTCGCTCTGTGGCCCGTCCCGCTGGTGTGGGGACGGGGGTCGTGGCTGGAGGCCGGCGGGGCGGCGGCCTTCTGGGCGCTGCCTGCCCTCGGAGCGGTGCTGGCCGGCGGCTTTCTGCGCCGCCAGGCCGGCCGGATGCGGCGTGCCGTACGGGATGCGCGCCGCGACCAGCAGCTGGAACTCGCCCGGGATCTGCACGACTTCGTGACTCACGACGTGAGCGCCATCGTGGTGCAGGCGCAGGCGGCCCGGTTCGTGGCCGCGCAGGACCCCGGGCAAGCGCTCCGGGCGCTGGAGCGGATCGAGACGGCGGGGCTGAGCGCGCTGGCCTCGATGGACCGGACGGTGCACGCGCTGCGGGAGGCCGCGGGCGGGCCGACGGCTCCGGTTCCGGGTCTGGCCCAACTGCCTGATCTGGTGGAGCGATTCGAGGGCGGGACACTGGACGCCGACCCGCAGGCGGTACGGGAGTTGTCACGGGAGGCGGACACCACGGCGTACCGGGTAGCCGTCGAGGCGCTGACGAACGTACGCCGCCACGCGCCCGGGGCGGCCGTGGTGCAGGTCGCCGTACGCCGGGCAGGGGCGGCCATAGAGATCAGCGTGGCCAATTCCGCCGCACCCCGGGGCGCCGTCGGGCTGCTGGTACGACGGCGTCGGGGCGGGACCGGGCTGGCGGGCCTTCGCGGACGGGTGGAGGCCGCGGGCGGGACCCTGCGGGCCGGGACGGCCGAGGACGGCGGGTGGCGGGTTTGCGCCGTCTTCCCCGCGGACGAGACGACCCTCGGGTGATCATGGCGGCGTGACCACACGCATCCTGATAGCCGACGACCAAGAGGACATCCGCAGCGGTTTTCGGCTGATCCTCGATTCGCAGCCGGACATGACCGTGGTGGGGGAGGCGGCGGAGGGGGAGAGCGCGGTGGCACTGGCGCGGGAGCTGCGGCCCGACGTGGTGCTCGCGGACATCCGGATGCCGAGGCTCGACGGGCTGGAGGTGACCCGGCTGCTGGCGCCCGAGACGCGTGTCGTGGTGGTGACCACCTTCGACCTCGACGAGTACGTGCACACCGCTCTGCGCAACGGCGCCTGCGGTTTTCTGCTCAAGCGGTCCGGACCGGCGCTGCTCATCGAGGGGGTACGGGCCGCGATGGCCGGAGACACGCTGATCAGTCCGCAGATCACGGTGCGGCTGCTGAGCCGGCTGACGCAGCAGGGTCCGGTCGCCCGGCCCACGACGCATCCGCTGACGGCGCGGGAGCTGGACATCGTGCGCCTGGTGGCGCGGGGACTCACCAACGCCGAGATCGGCGCGGAGCTGTTCATCAGCGCGGGGACCGCCAAGACCCACATCGCCAACGTCCAGGCCAAGCTGGGGGCCAGGAACCGGGTGGGAATCGCGGCGTGGGCCTGGGAACACGGCGTGGTGAAGGCGGAGGCCGGGGACGAGGCCGGCTAGCCGGAGGGCTCAGTCGTGTTTCACGTGAAACGAGGGGGTGTTTCACGTGAAACAACGTGGCGGGTGAGGGGCCAGGAGAGCAGGCCGACGGAGAGCGCGATGGCGTGGCCCAGGTCGGTGAAGGTGCCGCCGGTGGCGAGGGGGATACCGAAGAAGGCGACCGCTCCGGCCAGGTAGAACCATCTCCAGGGACTGGGGATCCGGTAGGTGAGGACACCGGCGGCGGCCGCGAGCCCGTAGCTGACGCCGATGTCGACGACATGGGTCATGCTGCGGGGGGCACGGTGGTCCTGGATGGCCGCCAGCAGGACCCTCTGGCTGATCAGCGTGGCGACGACGTGCGCGCTCGCGACGATCACGAGCCAGCGCAGGGTGCCGAGCCAGCGTTCGACGGGGGCGTGAAACAGCTCGAAGAGCACCGCGTAGAGGGCGAGCGAGGCCGGGTTCTCGATCCAGAACGCACTGCTGAGGAGTGCCCGGACGGGATGCTGGACGAGCTGGTGGATATTGCTGCTGTTGCGGTGGAGCAGCACGCGGTCGACCTGATCGGGCGCGATCACGACGACGATGCTGGTGACGGCGATGATCAGCAGCCAGATATGCGTTCCGGGCGAGGAGCGTATCCACGACCGCAGGGGCCTGGACGGCTCCGGCACGGTGTGCTCGATCATGCACCGATGATGACGGGCAAAGCTGTGCCCCGCCTGGCCGGTGGGCCGGGCGGGGCACGGTTTTCCCTGCGCTGCGGGCGACCTACTCCTCACCGGCCAACGTGAGGCGACGCAGTTTCTGGCCTGCGTAGAGAGTGGCGCCGACGGTGACCGCGCAGAGCAGGATCACCGCGGTGGGCAGGCCGACGGTGGCGTCGACGTACCCGTTCCCGGCGACCTTCTCGGCGAGGGCCAGGGACCACTGCTGGACGCTGAGGGTCTTGGCGCCGGAGACCAGGCTGCCGAAGAGCGACTCCCAGATCAGGGCGTAGACGAGGCCGAAGACGACCGCGTGCCGGCTGACGGTGCCCAACAACAGGAACAGTGCGCTGTAGGCGATCGAGGCGACGAGCGCGGCGATCGTGTAGGCGACGGCGATCTGCTGGCCATTGCCGTTGAGGATGAATCCGGCGATCAGGGTGGGGATCGCGGAGAACGCCATGGTGACGGCGATCGCCACGATCAGCTTCGTCATGATGATCGTCGGGCGCTTCACCGGCTTGGCGAGCAGGTAGACGATCGAGCCGTCGTCGATCTCGGGGCCGATGGCACCGGTGCCGGCGATGACGCCGATCAGCGGAACCATCGTGGCGAGGGCGAAGCCCCCGAGAAGCTCGGCGGCGACCTTGTCGTCCACGCCGGTGAAGGCACGGACGGCGAGGGCGATGACGATCAGCAGTGCGGGCAGCGCGAAGAGGATCAG
Organism: Streptomyces sp. NPDC054849; assembly: GCF_053610945.1. Lineage (NCBI taxonomy): Bacteria > Bacillati > Actinomycetota > Actinomycetes > Kitasatosporales > Streptomycetaceae > Streptomyces > Streptomyces sp. NPDC054849. The sequence continues at coordinate 31,068 of NZ_JBSGZI010000011.1, read as the reverse complement.
CGCGCGGCGCCGGCCGAGCAGGGCCCGGTAGGTGAGCCGGGCAACGGTGGGTTCGTACATGGGTGCCAGCTCCTTTCAGGCCGCGACGAGGTAGGAGAAGACCGACTCGAGGGACTCGTCGGAAGGCGAGACCGTCAGCAGCCGGATGCCGTGCTCCCGGGCCACACGGGGCAGCAGCTCGGTGAAGCGGCCGAAGTCGACGGCCTGGATGCGCAGCGCGCCCTCCTTCAGGTCGACCTCGATGCCGGCGGTGGAGGGGTCGGCGATCAGGGCCGCGGCGAGGGCCCGGTCGTCGGAGGACCGGACCAGGTAGCGGTGCGGGCGGTCCGTCATCAGGCGGCGGATCTTGCGGAAGTCGCCGGAAGCGGCATGCCGGCCGGCGACGACCACCTCGATGTGTGAGGCGAGCTGCTCGACCTCCTCCAGGATGTGGGAGGAGAACAGGACGGTGCGGCCCTCGTCGCCCATGCGTCGCAGCAGGTCCATCAGCTGCATGCGCTGGCGCGGGTCCATGCCGTTGAACGGCTCGTCGAGGAGCAGCACGGACGGGTTGTGGACGAGGGCGGACGCCATCTTCACGCGCTGGCGCATGCCCTTGGAATAGGTGGAGATCTTGCGGTCCTGCGCGTACTCCATCTCGACGGTGGCGAGCGCCCGCTGCGCGGCCGCGTCGTCGAGGCCGTGGAGCTCGGCGTTGGCGACGACGAACTCCCGGCCCGTGAGGAAGTCGTACATGGCCTCGCGCTCGGGTACGACGCCGACCTGCTTGTAGATCTGCTCGTTGCGCCAGATCGGCGCGCCGTCGAGGGTGACGGTGCCCGTGGAGGGGGCGAGGAAGCCACCCATCATGTTGATGAGTGTGGACTTGCCCGCGCCGTTGGGGCCCAGCAGTCCGGTGACGCCGGGACCGATGCGCATGGTCACGTCGTTGACGGCGACGACGTTCCCGAACCAGCGGGAGGTGTGGTCGATGTCGATGGTGGTCACAGCCCGGCCTTCCGGTAGCGGGCCATCAGGGCGGCGTAAGAGCCGACGATGAGGCCGAGGATGACGAGCACGTAGACGAAGCCGATGCCGGCCGAGGGACCCTCTCCGCCGGGGAAGGCGGACGTCGCGTCGAGGAACGCGGTCTGCATGCCGTCGATCAGGGTGATCGGGGAGAACAGGCCCATCCAGTCGATGGCTCCGGTGTTCCCGGTGCTGTAGGCGATCCCCTGGACGGCGGTCACCGCGCCGTAGGGGATCAGGAGCACCGCGATGATCGCGGCGACGCCGAACCCGCGGCGCGGGGTGAGCGCGGCCATCACCAGGCCGAGTCCGGCGAACAGCAGTGACAGCAGAAGAACCGACACGAGTCCCTGCCCGAATCCCTCGGTCTGGTCGGCGAAGTCGAACTTCGCCAGGAGCGAGCCGATCCACATGATCAGCAGCGGGGTCGCGGTGAGGATGAACAGGGCCGAGGCCATGGCCGCGTACTTGGCCACCACGTAGTCGACGCGTTCGATGGGCCGCGAGAAGTAGAGCGGCACCGTCTTGAAGCGCAGGTCGCGCGAGACGGACTGCGGTGCCTGGGAGGCGAGGAAGAGGCCGATGATCACCTGTGTGGTCAGGGCGTACGTCGTGTACTTGATCGGCAGGTCGGTGGAGCCCGGCACCGCGATGGCGACCGCCACGATGATCACTGCGGGGACGCACATCACCGCGAAGAGGATCATCGGGAGGACCTTGGACTTGGCGGAGCGGCCCAGTCCGTAGGCGCCGCGCAGCGACTGCGAGAACAGCGACTTGCGGGCGTAGGCGCGGCCGAGCCGGGGTCCGTCGTAGGACCGGTAGCCGATGTTGTGGATCTGGGTCGAGGTGTCAGGCGCCATCGGAACCGGCTCCCTTCTGCTGGACGGGGTACGAGGGCTGGTCGTTGTCGCGGAAGACCTCCGCGATGTGGTGACGGCGCTGCTCCATGCGGACCAGGCCGAGGCCCAGGTCGGCGACGGTGTCGCGGACGGTGTCGTACGCGTCCTCGCCGGTGGCCTCCACGAGGAGGATGTGACCGGCGCCGGGCAGGCCCTGCTCGGCACCCGCGTGCAGGGTGACGCCCGCCTCGGTGAGCGCCTTGCGCAGGGCGGCGGTGCCGTCCGGGTGGGTGTCGGAGTCGGTGACCTCGACCGCGAGGGTCGTGGTGATCTGGGTGAAGTCGCTGGTCGAGCTGGAGCGCAGCAGCTTGCCGCCGTCGACGACCACCACGTGGTCGCAGGTCCGCTCCAGCTCGCCGAGGAGGTGGGAGGTGACCAGGACGGAGATGCCGAAGTCCGTGTAGATGCGGCGGATCAGGCCGAGCATCTCGTCGCGGCCGACCGGGTCCAGGCCGTTGGTCGGCTCGTCGAGCAGAACCAGTTGCGGGTCGTGGACCAGCGCCTGGGCGAGCTTGACGCGCTGCTTCATGCCGGTGGAGTAGCCGCCGATGGGGCGGTAGCGCTCCTCGTACAGCCCGACGTGGCGCAGGGTGTCGGCGGTGCGCTCCCGGGCCGCGGTCGGCGGCAGTCCGGACATGCGCGCCATGTGGACGACGAACTCCGTGGCGGAGACGTCGGGTGGCAGGCAGTCGTGCTCGGGCATGTAGCCGACGCGTTCACGGATGGCACTGCCATGCGTATGGACGTCGAGGCCGAGTACGGCGGCGCTGCCCTCGGTGGCGGGGGACAGTCCCAGCAGAATTTTGATCAGCGTGGACTTGCCGGCTCCGTTGGCACCTACGAGGCCGGTCACACCAGGCCCGATGTCAAGGGAGAGCCGGTCGAGGGCGGTCACTCGGGGGTACCGCTTGCTCAGGCTTTCGGTCGCGATGACAGTCACGGGGTCGACGTTAGTGGCGCGGCTCTCGCGAAGCGTCAGACCTTGAGCTGGCTCCGGTCTCCGCCTTCAGGCGTACATGCCCGTACTGGAGGCTGATGTGGCCCGGACAAGTTCGTCCACAGGTCTGTGCACGGCCCTTGACGTGATCTCCGGTCATTGTCACATTCATCAGTGTCAAGTTACGGGCGCGTACGGCTACACGGATGGACGGGCTGATGGCTGGGGACACCAAGCAACGCACTGCGCGACTCTCCGGACGGCTCTGCGCCGACCTGAGCGGGTTCAGAGAGGTTCAACGCCTCTCGTACGAGTGCGCCGAGGCGGTGGCGGCCCAGCTGCGGCCCGGAGTGACCGAGCGCGAGGCCGCGCGCATGCAGCGCGAGTGGCTGCGCGACCGGGGAGTGCGGGACTGGTTCCACCTGCCCTTCGCCTGGTTCGGGGACCGCACCGCCTTCGCGAACTTCAGGATTCCGCTGCAGTTCTTCCCGACCAACCGGAAGCTGGAGCCGGGTATGCCGTTCATCCTCGACATGGCGCCGGTTTTCAAGGGCTACGCGGCCGACATCGGCTATTCGGGCAGCCTCGGGCTGAATCCGGTGCAGGACCGGCTCATGTCCGACCTTCAGGCACACCGAGTACTGATCCTGGAGCAGGTGCGGGAGGGCCGCTCGTTGCGCGAGATCTACGAGAACGTCGAGCGGCTGATGAACCGGCAGGGGTACGCCAACCGGCACCGCGCCTACCCCTTCGGCGTGATCGCGCACAAGATCGACCGGGTCAAGGAGCGCCGCTGGTCGCCGACCGCGTTCGGGTTCGGCACCCAGTCCCTCAAGGGGCTGGCCAGTGACGTCCTGCACGGGCACCGCGAGGGCTGGTCCCCGCTGTGGAGCCCGTACCACTTCTCCGATCACCCCCCGCAGCCCGGACTGTGGGCGGTGGAACCGCACCTGGGATTCCGGGGCACCGGCGCGAAGTTCGAGGAGATCCTGGTCGTCACCGACTCCCGGGACCCCGAGGAGAGCGCGTTCTGGCTGGACGACGACCTGCCGCACGTGCGGCGCTGGGCGGAGGAGAAGGCAGCATGAGCGACATGAGCGACGTGAGCGGAGCGGGAGCGGCGGGGTTGGCGGGTGCGCGCGAGCGCTGGGTGAGCACCGGGGGCGTCGAGCTGTGCGTCGTCGAGCTCGGCGAGGCGGACCGCCCGACCGTGCTGCTGGTGCACGGCTACCCGGACAGCAAGGAGGTCTGGTCGGAGGTCGCCGAGCGGCTTGCGACCCGCTTCCACGTGGTGCTCTACGACGTCCGCGGCCACGGGCGCTCCACCGCGCCGCAGCCGCTGCGCGGGGGCTTCACCCTGGAGAAGCTGACCGACGACTTCCTGGCGGTGGCGGACGCGGTCAGCCCCGACCGGCCCGTGCACCTGGTCGGCCACGACTGGGGCTCCGTACAGGGCTGGGAGTTCGCGACGGTCGGCCGTACCGAGGGGCGGATCGCCTCCTTCACCTCGATGTCGGGCCCCTCCCTCGACCACTTCGGGCACTGGATCAAAAAGCGGATGGCGCGGCCCACCCCGCGCGCGGCGGCGCAGCTCCTCGGCCAGGGCGCGAAGTCCTGGTACGTCTACCTGCTGCACACCCCGGTGCTGCCGGAGCTCGCCTGGCGCGGGCCCCTCGGCAAGCGGTGGCCCGCGATGCTCCAGCGCATCGAGAATGTGCCGGCGGGCTCCTACCCGACGGCCTCGCTGCCCTCGGACGCGGCGCACGGCGCCTGGCTCTACCGCGACAACGTGCGGCCTCGGCTGCGCCGGCCGCGCCCCGACGCGTACGCCCACGTGCCGGTGCAGCTGATCACCGCGACCGGGGACGCCTTCCTGTCCGAGCGGCTCTACGACGGCCTGGAGCGGTGGGCCCCGGAGCTGCTGCGGCGGACCCTGCCCGCCAAGCACTGGGTGCCCCGGACCCGGCCCGACCAGCTGGCCGCCTGGATCACTGAGTTCGTCACCGACCGGGAGGAGCCTGCCACGCGGGCGCCAGGACAGAAGGCCCCGGGCAAGTACGCCGACCGCTTCGGCGGCCAGCTGGTCCTGGTCACGGGCGCGGCCAGCGGCATCGGCCGGGCCACCGTCTTCGCCTTCGCCGAGGCCGGGGCCCGGGTGGTGGCCGTCGACCGCGACGCCGAAGGCGCGGCGCGCACGGCCGACATGGCCCGGCTCGTCGGCGCCTCCGAGGCGTGGGCCGAATGCGTGGACGTCAGCGACGAGCAGGCGATGGAGAAGCTCGCGGTGAAGGTCGCCTCCGAGTACGGGATCGTGGACGTCCTGGTCAACAACGCCGGGATCGGCCTGTCCGGCGCCTTCCTCGACACCAGCGCCGAGGACTGGAAGAAGGTCCTCGACGTCAATCTGTGGGGCGTCATCCACGGCTGCCGGATCTTCGGGAAGCAGATGGCCGAGCGCGGCCAAGGCGGCCACATCGTCAACACCGCCTCTGCCGCGGCCTATCTGCCCTCCAGGACCCTGCCCGCATACAGCACCTCGAAGGCAGCGGTGCTGATGCTGTCGGAGTGCCTGCGCGCGGAGCTGGCCTCGAAGTCCATCGGCGTCTCCGCGATCTGCCCCGGCATCGTCAACACGAACATCACGTCCACCTCGCGCTTCGCCGGGGTGGACGAGGCCGAGGAGAAGCGCCGCCAGGAACGCTCCTCACGGCTGTACGGGCTGCGCAACTTCCCGCCGGAGAAGGTCGCCGACGCGATCCTGCGGGCCGTGGTGCGCAATGAGGCCGTCGTACCGGTGACCCCGGAATCCAAGGGCGCGCTGTGGATGTCCCGCTACGCCCCGAACGCTCTGCGGCGCCTCGCCAGGCTGGAGCCCCGGCTGTGAGCGGGACCCCGTACCCGATCAGCCCGCGCCGGGTGGCCTTCGGCTGGAAGAGCGCCCCGCTGCACGTCGCTGGAGTGGCTCCGCTTCCGGCTCGCGCTGGTCGCCGCGATCGAGCCCGTTCACGGCGGTCCTCGGGGACTGGGTGCTGCGCGCCGAGGGGCTCGACCGGGCCGGGCGCACGCGCACAACCGGCCGGTGGCCAAGGGCCTGCTGCCCCCATGGAGAGAGCTCGCCGCGGCCATACCCTGCTACTTTCGGCGGTCGTACCATCCCTCGCAGGAGGGCTCGCTGCGCAGGGCGGTCGAGTACCTTGCGGCTTCACCTGGCGCCCGGGCCGCGGCGGGCCCGGTCGGCCGAGCCGCGATGTCGTAGGGAGCCGGGATTGTCCGATCAGGCGGTAGCCGAGTACCGGATCGAGGATCTGGCGCACCACAGCGGGGCGACGGTGCGCACGATCCGTGCGTACCAGGATCGCGGTCTGCTGCCAAAGCCGGAGCGGCGGGGCCGCTCCAACGTGTACCGGGACACGCATCTCGCGCGGCTGCGCCAGATCGCGGACCTGCTGGACCGCGGCTACACCCTGGCCTCCATCAAGGAACTGCTGGAGGCCTGGGACGCGGGGCGCGGGCTGGGCGGCGTGCTGGGCCTGGTCGCCGAGGTGCACGGGCCGTGGACCGACGAGGAAGCGGCCCGGATCAGCCGGGAGGAGCTGAACGAGCGGTTCGGCGGCCGGCCGGACGACGACGCGGTGAACGAGGCGTGCGACCTGGGAGTGCTGGAGCGGATCCCCGGGCGCCCGGACCAGTTCCTGGTGCCGTCCCCTCAGGAACTGGCGGTGGCCGCCGAGCTGTACGCGGCCGGGGTGCCGCTGTCGGCCATCACCGGGCACCTGCGGGAGCTGCGCGGGCAGGTCGAGCACATCGCCTCGCGGTTCCTGGAGTTCACCACCGAGCACGTCTTCGCGCGCTACCTCGGGCAGGTGCCGCCCACGGACGCGGACGCGGCCGAGGCGGCGACGATGGTGCGGCGGCTGCGGCCGCTGGCCCAGCAGACGGTGGACGCGGAGCTGGCGCGGGCGATGCGACTCTTCGCGACCCGGCACCTGCAGCGCCACCTGGGAGCAGTCGGCGCACCGAAGCCGGCGGGTCCCTCGCCGGTGACTCTGCCGGCCGGGACGGTACGGGCGGTGCAGGAGCTGGTGGGCGCCGACCACGTGGCGGAGTTCGTGCGGGCCGCCACGGAGCGGGAGCTCCAGGCCCGGACGATGAACGATCTGGCGCGCCGGGGTGGCCGGTAGCGCCGGGGCGACCGGTGACGCCGGGGTGACCGATGGCGCCAGGATGACCGATGGCGTCCGGGCGACGGCTTGCGCCGGGTGGCCGGTTGCGCGCGGCGACCGGTGACGCCGGGTCGGGCTTAGTCCACAGGTTCCACAGGGCGGATCACGCGTTTGCCGTCAAAACCCGCCCAAACGGCTGTGGAAAAGTCCCCTTTACCTGTGGGCAACTGAGACGGTGTCTCAGCCAATGGTCTCGTACGCCGCCTTGGCGGGGCTCGCACCGTCCGCCGGACCGTTCTCGGACAGGGCCGCCGGGACGGCCGTTGCGACCGGCGCCGGCTCCGTGGGCCGGCCGGTCCCGGCCCCGGACTCGACCCCGGTCTCGGTCTCAGCTCCGGTCCCGGCCCTGGTCATGGATCCGTAGAGGAGGGCGGCCAGCGCCAGGCCCAGCACCCCGCCGATCAGCTGGGCGGCGACGAATCCGGGCAGCGACTCGGGGGCGATACCGGTGAAGGAGTCGCTGAAGCTGCGCCCGATGGTGCCGGCCGGGTTGGCGAAGGAGCCGGAAGAGGTGAACCAGATGGCGGCCGCGATGTAGGCCGCGACCGCCGCCGGGATGAGCCGGGGGCGCCCGATGCGGTCGAGGCCCTGGATCACGAGGACGAGACCGGCGGTGGCGACCACCTCGCCGAGGAGCAGGTGGCTGCCGTCGCGCACCTGGGTGGCGAAGGTGCCCGGGGTTCGGCCGAACATCGCTTCCGCGAGGAAGGCGCCGCCGACGGCGCCCGCGACCTGGGCCGCGGTGTAGACGAGCGCCTCCGCGCCGCCGACCCCGTTGCCGCCGCGGCGCCTCGCCCACCAGGACGTGAGGGTGACCACCGGATTGAGGTGGGCGCCGGACAGCGGCCCGAAGAGGGTGATGATCAGCCCGAGACCGATCGCCGACGCGAACGAGTTGGCGATGAGAGCGACACCGGTGTCGCGGCTGAGCTGGGCGGCCTGGAGTCCGGAACCGATCACGACCACGAGCAGTCCGGCGGTACCGATCAGTTCGGCAGCCGCACGGCGCGACAGAGAGGTCTGGGCTGTCATGGTTTCTCCCCCTGAACAGAATTGGCAGTGGAAAATATATTCCGCATCTTGGAAGAGCGATAGGGGTCTCCGACGGTGGGCCGCACCGAAAATCCCCGCCCGAAGCCGGCCCGACCGGGCACGCTGGGGGCATGGATGAAAAACGCACCGTGAAGGTGTCGAAATACGTCTCGAAACACCTGCGCCACCAGCCGGAACGGATCGGACTGGTGCTCGACCCCCAGGGCTGGGTGGAGATAGACGACCTGCTGCGCGCGGCCGCCTCCCACCGCTTCCGGCCAGATCCGGGTCGTCACCCGCTCCGCCCGCGACCCCCTGGCGGCGCCGGTCGAATGGCTGGCCATGGACGACGGTTCGTACACCGTCCGCGAACTTCCCCACGAGGCACGCCCGGAGCCCGGCACCACCGTCGTCCTGGAGGCCCGCCCGGGTGCCTCGCAGTGGACCGTCCCGGCCAAGGTCGAGGAACTGGCCCGCGACTACGGCTCCCTGCTGCCGTACGCCATCACCTTTGACGACGGCGAGGGCGGCGAGCCCCGCCCCGTCACCGACCGGCCCGCGGTGTGGGACCGGCCCTTCCCCACCCCCGAGGCCCGCCGCGTCGCGCTCGCCGGACACTGCGCACAGCTCTTCGGATTCACCCCCCTCGACAGCATCGACCTCGACCTGCCGGTCGCCGGCGTGCGCGGAGTGGCGTACGTCCTGCCCGAGCCGACCAGCCCCGCCCACCGGGCCGGGCACCGCGTCCACCTCAAGGGGATGCTGCTGACCGACCGGGCGGACAACCTTTTGCCGGACTGGGCGTTCTTCGTCCGCGCGGTCCTCGACACGGACACTCTGCGGCCCACCGCCTCGCGCGAGAACCTGTACGACGACGAGACCCTCGCCGCCGTACGGGACGCCCTCGGTGCCCGCGTGCGCGGCTGGCTCGCCGAGCTCGCGGCGAGCGAGCCGGACCGCCTGGCCGCCTTCCTGGGCGTCCACCACCTCGGTGTGAAGTCCATGGCCCGGCACGACCCCGAGCTGCTCGGGCTGATGCTGCCGTGGCTGCCGTTCGAGACCAGCGACGGCTCGGTGAGCCTGCAGGAGTTCGCGGCCGCCCACACGGACATCCACTTCACCCGCACCGTCGAGGAGTTCCGCCAGATCGCGCCGATCGCCGCGGCCCACGGTCTCGGTGTCATCAACGCCGGCTACACCTACGACGCGGACCTGCTGGCCCTGCTGCCCGCCGTACGGCCGGAGCTCAAGGTCACCGAACTGGACGCCGGAGCCGTCACCGAGCGGCTCGACCCCGTGCCGACGGCCGCGGAACTGGAACTCGCCCCCTTCCTGGCCACCGCGCGCACCCGCCTGGAACCCCAGGGCTGCGACGTGGTGCTGCGCGCCTTCCAGCCCGTCGCCGTTCCCGCGCTCTACCTCGACGACCGCCAGGCCCGCCAGGAACGCGACCGGACCGCGGCACTGGAGAGCGCCGACTCCCTGTGGAGCGGCATCCTCGGCGCGCTGCGGGGCTCCGCGCCACGCGCCCGCCTGGTCCTCAACCACAACAACCCGCTGATCCGGCGGATCTCCGCCCTTCCCGACGAGGCGCTGACGGGTACCGCCGTCGAATCGCTCTACGGGCAGGCCCTGTTGATGTCCCAACGACCGCTGCGCCCCGCCGACTCCACCCTGCTCAACCGGGCGTTCCTCGGACTCCTGGAATGGGCGACGCACCCCACCGAAGCCCGCGATGCGCAGGACGATGCGCAGGAGGACCAGAAGTGACGACGCTGACGCGCGAGGAGATCGTGCGGGGCCTGGCGGAGAACCGCGAAGCACCGAACGGCGCCGCCCGCAACGCGCACGCAGAGGCCCTGGCCGGTGCGGCGGAGGCGAACGGCGACCGGGCCCTGTTCCGCGAAGCCCTCGACAATCTGATCAACGCGTATCTCTACAGCTCCGAGTCACCGAAGATCCTGGTGCCCTTCGCCCGGCTGCTGCAGGAGTACGACAAGGATCCGGGTGCCTTCTCCGGATGGGACGCGCACTCGCTGTTCTGGCAGTTCAAGTGGGTGTCCACGGCCATCTCGGATTCTCCCGGGATCCCGTTGGAATCGGCCGTCGGCTGGCTGGACGAGATGGAGCGCCGCTACCGGATCGCCGGCTACAGCGAGCGGCCCGTCCGCGAGGCCGAGCTGTGGCTCGCCCATGCCATCGGCGATGACGAGCGCGCCGAGCGGGCCTTCCGGCGCTGGCTGGCGGCGGAGCGCGACGACATGAGCGACTGCCGGGCCTGCGAGCTCAACGGCCAGGGCCAGTACGTCGCCCTGCAGGGCGACGACGCCGAGGCCCTGGAGCTGTGGAGGCCGGTGCTCGCGGGTGAGATGACCTGCGCCGAGGAGCCCCACCGGTTGCTCGCCGCCTCGCTGCTGCCCCTGCTGCGGCTCGGAAGGGCCGAGGAGGCTCGCTCGAACCATCTGCGCGGCTACCGCATGGCCCGCGGCAACGAGAGCCTGCTGCCGTCGGTCGGCAAGCACATCGAATTCTGCGCGCTCACCGGCAACGAATCGCGTGGGCTGGAGATCCTGGCGGAGCACGCCGCCCACGTGGCCCCTCTCGCCAACCTCGACGACCGGCTGGCCTTCCACGGCGGCATCCTCGTCCTGCTGCGCCGTCTGAAGGAGCTGGGGCACGGCGCGGTCCCCGCCGTCCCCTACGAGGGAATCCCTCGCACCGTCTCCGAGCTGTACGAGGTCCTCTACGCGGGCTCCCTCGACATCGCCCGGCAGTTCGACCGGCGCAACGGCACGACCCGGATCTCGGACCGGTTCCTCGCGCGGGTCGGCCGGGAGCCGCTGGAGGGCGATCTGCCGCTGGGCGTGCGCAGTCCCCGGCTGCCGCAGACCGCCACCGGCGTCGGCATCCCGGCAGGCCCCGTCCCCGCCCGGCCCGGACCGGCGTGGACGTCCACCGACTTCACCGACCTGGTGGACCGGGCCCGGGGTGCCCGGCACCTGGGTCACCCGGGGGCGGACGCGCTGTGGGCCGAGGTGGCCGTACGGATGGACGCGCAGCCGGAGCCCGATCCCCTGGTCCGCGCCGATCTCGCGGACCAGCAGGCCCTGGCCGCCGCGCGGCGCGGGGCAGAGGACGCGCCGGCGCTGCTGGCTGCCGTCCGCGACGACTACCGGGCGCTCGGCCTGGCGGAGCGCGCGGCGCTCGCGCAACTGCGGCTTGCCGGCGTGGCCGCACAATCCGGAGCCGCGCCCGCGGAGATCCGGGAAGGACTGCGGGCCGCCGTGCGGGCCGCCGAGGCACTGGACGCCACGGAACCGCTGCGGGCCCGGCGGATCGCGCTCGCGGAGCTGTCGGCGATCCGGGTGGAGTCGTACCTGCGCTCGGTCGAGGCAGCCGGACCGGACAAGCACCGGCACGACCGCCACGATTCGGACCAGGAGCACGGCCACGGTGAGCTCGTCGCCGAACTGACCGCCTTCGTCGCCGCCTACGCGGGCACGGCGGCGGACTTGGTGGCGGAGGCCGAGGAGATGCTGGGCCGGGTTGCTCTGGCACAGGGCGACCCGGAGCGGGCCGTGCCGCTGCTGGCGACGTCCGCCGAGCGGGCGGTCTCGGCCGGCCGGCCGTGGCAGGCCGTGGATCCGCTGGTGCTGCGGGCGGGCGTGCTGATGTCGCTGGACCGCCCCGAGGAGGCGGAGGAGGCGGCGCGCACCGGACTGGAGCACGCCGCCGAGCTGATCGATGCCGAAGCACAGGGCGTCGTACGGCTGACGCTCGCGGACATCCTGCTGCGGCGGGGTGACGCGGTGACCGAGGCCGCGGAGCACGCCCTGGCGGGGGCCCACTGGTTCGACCAGGCCGGTCTCACCGCCGACGGCGGTGCGCAGGCACGGCTGCTGTTGGCCCGGGCGTACGCGCAGGAGGGCCGGGCGGCCGAGGCGGCGGAAGTCCTGCAGTCGGCGCTGCCGGATCTGCTGGAGCACGGCGACCAGCAGGCAGTGTCGGTACGGGAGTTCCTGGGCGATCTGCTGCGCAGGCTGAACGAGCCCCGGCCGGCGGCGGAGCAGTACCTGCTGGCGGCGGAAGTGGCCAGGGACTGGGAGGATCCGCGCCCGCAGGCGAGCCTCGCGCAGTCGGCCGCCGACAGCCTGGCCGACGCGGGTCTGGCCGTGGAGGCGGCCGCCGCCTACGAGCGGGCCCTGGAGCTGCACCGCCTGACGGGCGGGGCCCCCGTCGCCGAGGTGCGCGTTCTGCGCTCCCTGGCCTGGCTGGGACTGCGCGAGGGGGCCACCACCGCAGCCGTCGAAGGGGCCCGGGGCCGGATGGACGAGGCCGCCGAGGTCTTGGAGGCCGCCTTGACCGCCGAGCCCGGAGTCCCCGAACTGCGGGCCGAACTCGCCCAGACATGGCACCAGCTGGCGCAGGTGCTCGACCGGTACGTCAGCACGAACACGGAGACGGACGACGAGGACCTCGACGACGCCGCGGCCGAGGCCGACGACGGACCCGTCCCGGCCAAGCCGCTGAGCGATGCCGAGATCGAGGCCCTTCGCCTGGAGGAGATCGAGCTGTGGGACCGGGCCGCCGGGACCTATGCGTTGCTCGGCCCGGATCACCTGCACGACCGGTTCCAGTGCCTGAACAACGCCGCGTGGACGGAGCAGGAGCGCGGCCACGCGGAGGCGGGCGTCGCCCGCGTCTCCGCGCTGATCGACGAGGTCCGGGCACAGCCCGAGGACGCCGTGCCCGACTGGCTCCTGCCTGCGGCCGAGCGCCTGGTCTCGCAGCTGACGGCTTGAGCCCGCCACCGGTGGTCGCCGCTCCTGCGAGGAGCGGCGACCACCGACCGGTTCAGCCGCCCAACTGGGCCAGGGCCTCGGTGGCGATCTTCTCGAAGACGGCCTCGTCGGCGGCGAAATCGGAGTCCGGGATCGGCGCGTGGATCACCAGCTCGGTGAAGCCCAGCTCACGGTGCCGGCCCGCGAAGTCGACGAACGCGTCCAGGGACTCCAGCACGGTGTTGGCCTCGGGCGTGAAGCCGGTCAGCAGGATCTTCTCCATGGACTCGGAATCCCGCCCGATCTCCTCGAAGGCCTTGCCGAGTTTGTCGAGCTGCCCTCGCAGGGCCGCCAGCGACTGCTCCGGCGTGCCCTCCTCGAAGAGCTTCGGGTCACCCGTGGTCACCCAGGCCTGACCGTGGCGGGCGGCGAGCCGCAGGCCGCGCGGTCCGGTGGCGGCGACCGCGAACGGCAGCCGCGGCCGCTGCACACAGCCGGGGATGTTGCGGGCCTCCTCGGCGGAGTAGAAGGTGCCCTCGTGGCTCACGGAGTTCTCGGTCAGCAACTGGTCCAGCAGCGGCACGAACTCGGCGAGCCGGTCGGCGCGCTCGCGCGGGGACCAGGCCTCCTGGCCCAGCGCGGTGGCGTCGAAGCCGTTGCCGCCGGCGCCGATGCCCAAGGTGACGCGTCCGCCGGAGATGTCGTCCAGGCTGATGAGTTCCTTCGCGAGGGTCACCGGGTGGCGGAAGTTCGGCGAGGTGACGAGCGTGCCCAGGCGCAGCCGTTCGGTGGCCGTGGCCGCCGCGGTCAGGGTGGGCAGCGCACCGAACCACGGGCCGTCGCGGAAGGTACGCCATGACAGATGGTCGTAGGTGTAGGCGGTGTGGAAGCCAAGCTGCTCAGCCCGGAGCCACTGGTCGCGGCCTCCCTCGTGCCATCGACGTACCGGAAGGATCACCGTGCTCAGGCGCAGACTCATGTGTCGAGCCTACGGCGAGCCGATGTTTCACGTGAAACACGGGCCGTTTCACGTGAAACATCGCCCGAGGAGACTGCCATCCCCGACCTTGGTCCAGACGGCCCCGGCCCATGGGCGAAGATGGAGCCGTGACCTCGGCTCCCCAGTGCCCGGACGGGCCAACCCCCATGCCCCGGCTCATCGCCACCGACCTCGACGGCACCCTGCTGCGCGACGACAAGTCCGTCTCGCCGCGCACCGTCGCCGCACTCGCCGCCGCCGAGGAGGCCGGGATCGAGGTCTTCTTCGTCACGGGACGCCCGGCCCGCTGGATGGATGTGGTCAGCGACCATGTCCACGGCCACGGCCTCGCGATCTGCGCGAACGGCGCAGCGGTCGTCGACCTGCATGCCGGACGGGAGTTCGTCCAGGTCAGGGCGCTCCCCCGGGCCGCCGCGCTCGCCGTCGTCGATGCCCTGCGGACCGCGGCACCCGGCACGTCCTTCGCAGTCGAGCTGACCACCGGCATCAACTACGAGCCGGCGTACCCGCCGTTCTTCAAGGACCCGGGGGCCAGGCTCGCCACCGCCGAGAAGCTGCTGCACGAGGACACGGACGAAACCGACGCACCGGTGCTCAAGCTGCTGGCGCACCACGCCGAGCTCGCCCCGGACGAGTTCCTGACGCTCGCCCGGTCCGCCGCAGGCGAGTACGCGTCGATCACCCGCTCCAGTCCCACGTCCTTGCTGGAGATCAGCGGGCATGGCGTCTCCAAGGCCAGCACGCTGGCGCTGTGCTGCGCCGAGCGGGGCATCTCCCCCGCGGAGGTCGTCGCCTTCGGGGACATGCCGAACGACGTGGAGATGCTCAGCTGGGCGGGTACCTCGTACGCGATGGGCAACGCCCATCCGGATGTGATCGCGGCGGCGTCCGGCCGAACGGTCGCCAACAACGAGGACGGGGTCGCCCTCGTCATCGAGCGCATTCTGGCCGAACGCCTCGCCCAGCAGCAGCACTCCTGACCGGACGACCCGGAAGACCCGCACGGCGCGCACGGCGCGCACGGGACGCACGAGGCGGACGGGACGCACGAGGCGGACGAGGCGCACAGAGCGGACGAGACCGGCGACCCTGACGAACTACAGCGGGGCCTCCCACACCACGGTGGTCCCGCCGCCGTCCTCGCCGATGCCCGGCCCGTACGAGCTGGCGCCGCCCAGCGACTCGGCCCGTCGGCGCAGATTGCGCAGCCCGCTGCGCCGGCCGCCCTCGGGGATGCCCACTCCGTCGTCGGCGACCTCCAGCCGGACCCCGGGCCGCCCATCGGCGAGCGTGACGGTGGAGTCAAGGAGCACCTCGATCCGGGACGCCTCGGCATGCCGGAAGGCATTGGACAGGGCCTCACGCAGCGCAGCGATCAGGTTCTTGCCCACCAGCTCGCCGACGACCGCGTCGATCGGGCCGAGGAACCGGTGCGCGGGCTTGAAGCCCAAGGGCACGGCGGCCATGTTGATCTCCCGCAGCACCCGGGTGCGCAGTCCGGACGGGGCTTCCGCCGGGCCCTGCTGAAGGGCGAAGATCGCAGTGCGGATCTCCTGGATCGTCACGTCCAGCTCTTCCACGGCCTTGCCCACGCCGTCGCTGACCTCGGGGACGTTGGACCGGCGCTGGGCTCCCTCCAGCATCAACCCGGTGGCGAACAGCCGCTGGATGACAAGGTCGTGCAGGTCGCGGGCGATCCGGTCGCGGTCCTCGAACACGGCGAGCCGCTCGCGGTCGCGCTGCGCCTCGGCCATCATCAGCGCGAGCGCCGCCTGCGAGGCGAACTGAGTGGCCAAGGTCCGCTCGGCCTCGCTGAACGGGCGCTCGCCGCGGATCCGGGGGGTGACCAGCGCACCCAGCACCCGCCCGCCGCTTTGCAGGGGCAGCATCATGCAGGGGCCGTACTGGCTGGTCAGCCTGCCGACCGTGCGGGGGTCGGACGAGGCGTCGTCCACGAAGACCGGCTCTCCCTGCAGGAGTCGCCCGACCACCGGGCTCTCGGCCGGGATCACCACCCCGAGCGAGGTGGCCGGGTTTTCGGCCGAGACGGCGACGATCTCCATTCCACCCTCCTCGGCCGGCAGCATGACGATCCCCGCGGAGGAGTCGGCCAGGCGGCGGGCCTGCTCGGCCACCACCGCGAGCGCGTCGTCGGCGTCCCCGCCGGACAGGAGGGCGGTGGTGACGGCCACCGAGCCGTCGATCCAGCGCTCGCGCTGGGTGGCGGCCTCGTACAGCCGGGCATTGCCGATGGCGATGCCCGCCTCGGTGGCCAGCACGCGGACCATGTGGACGTCGTAGTCGTTGAACTCGCCGCCGCCGTGCTTCTCGGCGAGGTACAGATTGCCGAAGATCTCTCCCTGTACCCGGATCGGGACACCGAGGAAGGTCGTCATGGCCGGGTGATGAACCGGGAAACCTTCCGCACGCGGATCCTTCGTCAGATCGGCGAGCCGCACCGTGTCGGGATGCGAGATCAACGCTCCGAGCAGGCCCCGCTTCCCGTCCGGACGGTGTCCGATCTTCCGGGCCGGCTCGGGGCCGATCCCGTGAGTGACGAAGTCCGAGAGCCCACGGCCCTCCGTGTCCACGACGCCGATCGCCGCGTAACGGGCGTCCGCGAGTTCGGCCGCTGTCTCGCAGATGCGGTCCAGGGTGGAGTGCAGCTCAAGGCCGGTCCCGACCGACCTCATGGCTTCCAGCAGTTGCGGTACGCGGGCCGTGAGCTCGGTGGACAGGCCGTGCAGACTTTTGGTGGCCTGGGTCGCGGCCACCAGCGGGTCCAGTGTGCCGGGCGTCACCGGTGTGCCCGGAGTCACCGAAGTGTCCTGCCCGCCCGGCCCTTCCTGCCCGCCCGGCCCGCCGATCCCTCCCGGCGTGGGATCCGATGACGGGTCCGGCGATTCCTGCGACCACTGCGCTGACATGCCCTTGAGCCTAGTTAGTCCCTATTGGCGGGGAAAGTTGGCCAACGTCCCGTCCGATTCCCTCTCACGTTCCAGCAACCGCCTCAGCGGTCCCTCGACGGCGGCCAGCTCCGCGTACACGCCGCGCTGCACGACCTCGCCGCCATCCAGGACGAGCACCTCGTCAACCGCGTCCAGGCCTGCCAGCCGGTGCGTGATCAGCACGGTGGTCCGGCCCTCGGTCGCGGCCAGCAGGTCCGCCGTCAGGGCGTCCGCCGTCGCCAGGTCCAGGTGCTCGGCCGGCTCGTCCAGGACCAGTACGGGGAAGTCCGCGAGAAGCGCCCGGGCCAGGGCCAGGCGCTGGTGCTGGCCGCCCGAGATCCGCTCGCCGTGCTCGCCGACCAGCGTGTCCATTCCGTCCGGCAGGCCGTCCGCCCACTCCAGCAGCCGGGCCGCGGCCAGCGCGTCCCTCAGCTGCCCCTCGCCCGCCCCCGGCCGGGCGAGGCGCAGGTTCTCGCGTACCGAGCTGTCGAAGATGTGCGCGTCCTGGGCACAGAGGCCCACGAGGGCACGTACATCGTCGCCGTCGAGCATGCGGGCGTCGGTCCCGCCCAGGGTGTACGTGCCTGCGCCCGGATCCAGGAACCGGAGGAGAACCTGCGCCAGCGTGGTCTTGCCGGAGCCCGAGGGGCCGACGACGGCGATGCGGCGGCCGGCGTCCAGGGTCAGGTCCAGCCCGCGCAGGGCGTCGCGCTCCTGGCCGGGGTGCCGGGCGGAGAGCCCCGTCAGCCGCAGTGGGAAGGGCGAGGCCGGGGCCACGGCGGGCTGCTCCGGCTCGGCCACCGGCACGGGCGCGTCGATGACCTCGTAGACCCGCTCGGCGCTACGGCGCACGCGCTCGCGGTATTGGACGGCGAGCGGGAGTCCGCTCACCGCCTCGAAGGCG
Organism: Streptomyces sp. NPDC054849; assembly: GCF_053610945.1. Classification (NCBI taxonomy): domain Bacteria; kingdom Bacillati; phylum Actinomycetota; class Actinomycetes; order Kitasatosporales; family Streptomycetaceae; genus Streptomyces; species Streptomyces sp. NPDC054849. Next base: position 13,333 of record NZ_JBSGZI010000011.1, on the reverse strand, counting down.
GCGAGGGGCGTCAGGACCGCGACGGCCATGGCCACCCCCGACAGCCGTCCGTCGTACACCGCGGTCGCGGCAACGGCTGCGGCGGCCACGACGGTGAGCCCGCACACGAGGGCGGACAGCCCGCTGCCCAGGCCGCTCGCGGCGGCCCCCCGCGCGGCGATGCGCGTCAGCACACCGTCGCTCTCGCGCGCCCGGCCCTTGCGGTCCTCCAGAGCGCCAGCCACGGTCAGCTCCGCAGTACCGGTGAGCAGATCGGCCACCCGGGTGGCGAGCTCGCCCCGGGCGGGTGCGAGCCTTCGCTCCGCCCGGCGGGCGCAGGCCCCGCTGACCAGCGGTACGCCGATGCCCGCGGCCAGCAGTCCGACGGCGAGCGCCGCTCCGGCCTCGGGCAGCAGCCATGTGGTGAAGGCGACCGAGCCGCTGCCGACGAGCACCGCGGTGCCGACCGGCAGCAGCCAGCGCAGCCAGTAGTCCTGCAGGGCGTCGGCGTCGGCCACCAGCCGGGCCAGCAGGTCCCCGCGCCGGTGCTCGCGCAGCCCGGCGGGCGCGATGCGCTCCAGCCGCCGGTACACGGACACCCGCAGGTCGGCGAGCATCCGCAGCACGGCGTCGTGCGAGACCAGCCGCTCGGCGTACCGCAGGACGGCCCGGCCCATCCCGAAGGCCCGGGTCGCGGTGACGGCCACCATCAGATAGAGCACGGGCGGCTGTTCGGAGGCCCGCGAGATCAGCCAGCCCGAGACGGCCATCAGGCCGACGCTGCACCCGACGGCCAGCGACCCGAGCAGCAGCCCGAGCCTGAACCGACTCTGCCACGCCCTGGCGGTGGCCCGGACGCGGGCGAGGGGATCGTCCGCCGGCCCCTCCGGGCCCGGAGCCGGACGCTTCGCCACGGCCGGCGCCGCTGCCGGGCCAGGCTCGGCGCCCCGCACCTCGTCGGGCACCGGGGCGGATCCCCGGTGCGGGTCTCGGGGGCGAAGCCCCTGAGTCGCCGGAAGCGGCGCGGTCGGGGCCGGGGCCGGCTCCGCAGCGCACACCTCCACCACCCGGTCCGCGCCCGCCAGCAGGGCCGGCCGGTGTACGACCAGCAGCACGGTCCGCCCCGCGGAAAGCCGCCGGACCGCCTCCACGACCGCCGCCTCGGTCTCCCCGTCCAGCGCTGCGGTCGGCTCGTCCAGCAGCAGCACGGGCCGGTCCGCCAGGAAGGCCCGTGCCAGGGCCAGCCGCTGCCGCTGTCCGGCGGACAGCCCTACGCCGCCCTCGCCCAGCAGGGTCTGCGCCCCGCGCGGCAGCGCGGCCACGAACTCCCAGGCCCCGGCGTCCCGCAAGGCCGCGGCCACCTCGGTGTCGGATGCCCCGCGGCGGGCCAGCCGTACGTTCTCGGCGATCGTCCCGGCGAACAGGTGTGGCCGCTGCGGCACCCACGCGACCCGCTCCCGCCAGTGCGCCGGAGACAGTTCGGCCAGATCCACGCCTGCGATCCGCACCCGCCCCGCGGTCGGTGTCACGAACCCCAGCAGCACCTGGAGCAGCGTGGACTTCCCCGCCCCGCTCGGGCCGGTGAGGGCCACGCACTCCCCGGCCCCCACCGTCAGCGAGACCGGCCGCGGCGAGTCCTCGCCCCGGCCCTCGTAGCGGACGGCGACCCCGTCGATCTCGATCCGCAGGGGAGCGCCGACGGGCAGCTCGGCCGTACCGGCCGGACCCGCAGCGGGGGTCTCCAGGATCTCGAAGATCTCCTCCGCGGCCGCGAGCCCTTCCGCGGCCGCGTGGTACTGGGCGCCCACCTGCCGCAACGGCAGATAGGCCTCGGGCGCCAGGATCAAAATGACCAGCCCGGTGTAGAGGTCCAGTTCACCGTGGACCAGTCGCATGCCGATGGTCACGGCCACCAGCGCCACCGACAGGGTCGCCAGCAGCTCCAGCGCGAAGGAGGAGAGGAAGGCGATGCGCAGGGTCCGCATCGTCGCGCGCCGGTAATCATCGGTGATCTTGCGGATCGACTCGGCCTGCGCCTTGGCCCGGCCGAAGACCTTCAGCGTGGGCAGCCCGGCCACCACGTCGAGGAAGTGTCCCGACAGCTGCGACAGCAGCCGCCACTGGCGGTCCATGCGGGACTGGGTGGCCATGCCGATGAGCACCATGAACACGGGGATCAGGGGCAGGGTGACCACGATGATGGCCGCCGACACCCAGTCCTCGGTGACGATCCGGGCGAGCACCGCCACCGGCACGACCACCGAGAGTCCCAGCTGGGGCAGGTAGCGCGAGAAGTAGTCGTCGAGCGCGTCCACGCCCCGGGTGGCCAGCGACACCAGCGACCCGGTCTTCTGTCCGGTCAGCCGGGTGGGACCGAGTTCCGCGGCCCGGTCCAGCAGCCGGCCACGCAGCTCCGACTTGACCGCCGCGCTGGCGCGGTGCGCGGCCAGATCCGTCAGCCAGGCGGTCAGACCGCGCCCGAGCGCCACCGCCGCGAGCAGCAGCAGTGGCGTGCGGAGCGCTTCGCCGCCGAGCCCCTTCTCGAAGGCACCGACCACGATCTCGGCGATCAGCATGGCCTGACCGACGACCAGCCCCGCCCCGGCAAGCCCCAGGGCCACGACCGCCCCCAGGAAGAGGCGGGTCGAACGGGCGTACCGAAGCAGGCGCGGGTCGATCGGTTTCACGTGAAACATCCCCCTGGGGAGGGTCGGTCGGACAGGCCGGTCTGGTCTCTCGGGACCTCAGTGCGCATCGACGATGTGCTGCGTCCCGATCCGCTTGCGAAACACCCAGTAGGTCCATCCCTGGTAGAGCAGGACGAGCGGCGTGGCCACTCCCGCAAGCCAGGTCATGATCTTCAGGGTGTACGGGCTCGACGAGGCGTTGGTGACCGTCAGGTTCCAGGCGTCGTCCAGCGAGGACGGCATGACGTTCGGGAAGAGGGTCAGGAAGAGCATCGCGACGGCCGCCGCGATGGTGACCCCTGACAGGGCGAACGACCAGCCTTCGCGGCCCGCCCGGTTGAAGCCGAGTGCCCCGACCAGCGCCAAGACCGCGACGGCCATCGCGATCAGGCTCTTTGCGTCGCCCCGCGACACCTGGGTCCAGATGAGGAAGACGAGCGCCAGGACGGCGGTGGCGACGCCCAGCCGGCTCGCGAGCCTCCGCGAGCGGTCCCGGATGTCACCGACGGTCTTGAGCGAGGCGAAGACCGCTCCGTGGAAGGTGAACAGCGCGAGGGTGACCAGTCCGCCGAGGACCGAGTAGACGTTGAGCAGGTCGAGGAGGCTGCCGACGTACTCCTTGTCCTGGTCGATCTTCACGCCGCGCACGATGTTGGCGAAAACCACGCCCCACAGGAACGCGGGGATCAGCGAGGTCCAGAAGATCGCGTGTTCCCAGTTGGTCTGCCACCGGTCCTCGGGGCGCTTGTGCCGGTACTCGAAGGCGACACCGCGGATGATCAGGCACACCAGGATGAGCAACAGCAGCAGGTAGAAGCCCGAGAAGAGCGTGGCATACCAGTCGGGGAAGGCGGCGAAGGTCGCGCCGCCCGCCGTGAGCAGCCAGACCTCGTTGCCGTCCCACACGGGTCCGATCGTGTTGATCAGGACCCGCTTCTCCGTGCGATCGCGGGCGAGCAGCTTGGTCAGTACGCCGATTCCGAAGTCGAAGCCCTCCAGGAAGAAGTAGCCGATCCACAGGACGGCGATGAGCACGAACCAGACGTCGTGGAGTTGCATGGTGTGGTCTCCTCCCAGCCTCAGTACGAGAAGGCCATCGGCCGGTCGGGGTTCTTGTCGTCCCCGCCGATCTTGGTGGGCGGGTTGAGGTCGGCCTCGGTGAGCTCCGGCGGTCCGGCCTTGACGTACTTGACCATGAGCCTGACCTCGATGACGGCGAGCACGGCGTACAGGAGGGTGAAGCCGATCATCGAGGTGAGCACCTCGGCCTGGGAGACGTGCGGCGAGACCGCGTCCCTCGTGCGCAGGACTCCGTAGACCACCCACGGCTGGCGGCCCATCTCGGTGAAGATCCAGCCCCAGGAGTTGGCGATGAGCGGGAATCCCATCGTCCAGAGCGCGACGATCCAGTACAGGTTGGCGAACCGCGGGCTCAGCGCCTTCTTGAAGAGCACCAGGTGCGGGACCTCGTCCTCCCCGGTCCGGAGCCCCGTCGGCAGCAGGAACCGCTTGCGGGTCAGCCACAGGCCGAGCGCGCCGACGGCGACGGAGGCCATGCCGAAGCCGATCATCCAGCGGAAGCCCCAGTAGGCGACGGCGATGTTGGGCCGGTAGTCACCCGGACCGAACTCCTCCTGCGCGGCCTTGTTGACGTCGTTGATGCCCGGGACGAAGGAGGTGAAGTCGTCGTTGGCCAGGAAGGACAGCAGGCCCGGGATCTCGATGGCGACCTTGTTGTGGCCCTTGTCGACGTCTCCGTAGGCGAAGACGGAGAAGGGCGCGGGCGCCTCGCCGTCCCACAGGGCCTCGGCGGCCGCCATCTTCATGGGCTGCTGCTTGTACATGACCTTGCCGAGCAGGTCACCGCTGATGGCCGTGCCCATGCCGGCGATGATCATGACCACCAGACCGAGGCGCAGCGAGCTCCGCATCACGGGAACGTGCTTCTTGCGCGCCAGGTGGTACGCGGCGATGCCGGCCATGAATGCGCCGCCGACCAGGAAGGCCGCCGTGATGGTGTGGAAGAACTGGGTGAGGGCGGTGTTCTGGGTGAGCACGAGCCAGAAGTCGGTGAGCTCGGCCCGGCCCCGCTCCTCGTTGATGCGGTACCCGACCGGGTGCTGCATCCAGGAATTGGCCGCCAGGATGAAATAGGCGGACAGGACGGTGCCCATGGACACCATCCATATGCATGCCAGGTGGATCTTCTTCGGCAGCTTGTCCCAGCCGAAGATCCACAGGCCGATGAAGGTGGACTCGAAGAAGAAGGCGATCAGCGCTTCGAAGGCCAGCGGGGCTCCGAAGACATCGCCGACGAATCGCGAGTAGTCGGACCAGTTCATGCCGAACTGGAACTCCTGGACGATGCCGGTGACGACACCCATCGCGATATTGATCAAGAAGAGCTTTCCCCAGAACTTCGTGGCTCTGAGGTACTTCTCCTTCTCGGTGCGCACCCATGCGGTCTGCAGGCCGGCCGTGAGCGCGGCGAGCGAGATCGTCAGTGGTACGAAGAGGAAGTGATAGACGGTGGTGATGCCGAACTGCCATCGCGCCAGCGTCTCCGGCGCCAAAGCTAGGTCCACGTCCTCGTCTCCTTCGCGTCGCCGTGGTCACCGCGGCGGTCTGCCTGTTGTGCCCCACTCAATGCGGGAGAAAGCAGGACACGCTTGTGAACGCGTTCACATTCACAAGCATTATGTCGTACCACTCTCGAGAGCCTTCCGCCGGGGTACCCCTCTAGCCAATCCATTCAACAGATTGTTGAATGCGGCTCATGCAGATACGAATCTCCTGGCCTGCCGGCCAGCTCACCGCAACCCTCGACGAGACCCCGACCAGCAAGGCACTGACCGACGCCCTGCCGATCTCCGCCTCCGCCCACACCTGGGGCGAGGAGGTCTACTTCGACACCGGCGTCTCCGTGGCCCTGGAGCACGACGCCCGGCAGGTCGTCGAGCCCGGCACGGTCGCGTTCTGGACCGAGGGCGACGCTCTCGCGCTGCCCTACGGCCCCACGCCCATCTCACGCGGAGGCGAGAGCCGCCTGGCGAGCCCGTGCAATGTGCTCGGCTCGTTCGACGGCGACCCCCGCCTGCTGTCCACCGTCCGCGACGGCGATCCCGTCCGCGTGGAACTCGCCTGAGGTCGTGTCCTGAAAGTCCCGTCCGGCCGGCCCTCGGGCGGCCGACGCTCCTTTGACGACGCCCCCCAAGGCGTGCCCGGACCGGCCCCTCCGGCCGGGCGGCTCCCCCGGACAGGGCGGTTCCCCCGGACAGGGCGGCTCCACACCCCCGGGGCTAGAGCTCCTTGAAGAACGCCTCCGCCGCGTGCAGGAAGAGGTCGTTCGCCTCGGTCTCACCGATCGTGACCCGCAGGCCCTCGCCCGCGAAGGGCCGGACCACCACACCGGCCTTCTCGCAGGCCGCCGCGAAGTCGGCGGTCCGCTCCCCCAGCCGCATCCAGACGAAGTTCGCCTGCGTGTCCGGCACCGTCCAGCCCTGGGCGAGCAGCGTCTCGTGGACCCGCTTGCGCTCGCACACCAGCGCGCCGACGCGGCCCATCAGCTCGTCCTCGGCGCGCAGCGAGGCCACCGCCGCATCCTGTGCGAGCTGGCTCACGCCGAAGGGAACCGCGGTCTTGCGCAGCGCCGCGGCCACCGGCTCGTGCGCCACGGCGAAGCCGACGCGCAGGCCGGCGAGGCCGTACGCCTTGGAGAACGTACGCAGCACGGCGACGTTCGGGCGATCGCGGTACAGCTCGATGCCGTCCGGCACGTCCGTGTCGCGCACGAACTCGCGGTAGGCCTCGTCCAGGACCACCAGGACGTCCGAGGGCACCCGGTCCAGGAACCGCTCCAGCTCTGCGCGGCGTACGGCGGTGCCGGTGGGGTTGTTCGGGTTGCAGACGAAGATCAGGCGGGTCCGGTCGGTGATCGCCGCGGCCATGGCGTCCAGGTCGTGCACATCGCCGTCGGTCAGCGGGACCTTCACGGAGGTCGCACCCGAGATCTGCGTGATGATCGGGTACGCCTCGAAGGACCGCCAGGCGTACATGACCTCATCGCCCGGGCCGGCCGTCGACTGGATCAGCGACTGGGCCACACCCACCGAGCCGGTGCCCGTGGCCACGTGCTCGACCGGCACGCCGAACCGCTCCGCGATCTCGTTCACGAGGCCGGTGCAGGCCATGTCGGGGTACCGGTTGAAGGCCCCGGCCGCCGTGACCGCGCTCTCCAGCACGCCCGGCAGCGGCGGGTACGGGTTCTCGTTCGACGACAGCTTGTACGCGACGGGCCCTCCCGCGGCAGCCGGCTTGCCAGGCTTGTATGTCGGAATGCCGTCCAGCTCGGCGCGCAGCTTCGGGCTCTTCTCGCTCACCGCAGGTCCTCCTCGACCGTCCCGTACGACGTCGCCGTCGACTCAATACTGCTCACCTTATGAGGATTCCGCCCTTCCGAGAATGGGGGCGCCTGGAATGAGGGGGAGCGCACGCATATATGCGTGCGCCGGTGGCTTGCGCCGTGGCGCGCGTCCCTCGTGCAGGTGAGTTGAGACCGGTCCGAGACCGCACCGTTTTGGCATGCCCGGGCCCGCCGACAAGCGCCACCTTCCCCCTCGGTGATCAATTGCCTTCATTTCCAAGGTCATTGGGGGTGGCGAACCATGCAGAATCGTGCCTGTCAACGCCTGCATATGCACCCGGACCACCCACCCGACCGAGCCCTACTATCGGCTCGCCATGACAGCAGCAGGGAAGCATCAGGTGAGCCGGACCGAGACCACCCGGCGGGCCGCCGGCCGACAGGGCCGGGCCGGCATCAGGGACGTGGCCGCCGCGGCGGGCGTCTCCATCACAACCGTCTCCGACGCGCTCAATGGCAAGGGACGGCTGCCCGACGCCACCCGCCGCCACGTTCGCGAAGTGGCCGACAGACTGGGCTACCGCCCATCGGCCGCCGCCCGCACCCTCCGTACCGGCAAGTCGGGCCTCATCGGCCTGACCGTGACGACGTACGGGGATGAACCTTTCACCTTCACCGAATTCGCCTACTTCGCCGAGATGGCCAGGGCCGCCACCTCCGCCGCGCTCGCCCGCGGCTACGCCCTCGTCATCCTCCCCGCCACCTCCCGACACGACGTGTGGTCCAACGTCGCCCTCGACGGCACCGTCGTCATCGACCCCTCCGACCACGATCCCGTCGTCACCGAACTGGTCCGCCAAGGCCTGCCCGTGGTCTCCGACGGCCGCCCCGCAGGCTCCCTCCCCGTCACCGCCTGGGTCGACAACGACCACGAGGCCGCCGTACTCGGCCTGCTCGACCACCTCGCCGCCGCCGGCGCCCGCCGGATCGGGCTGCTGACCGGCACCACCACCGACACCTACACCCGGCTCTCCACCACCGCCTACCTCAACTGGTGCGAGCGCGTCGGCCAGGACCCGGTCTACGAGTCCTACCCCGCCCACGATCCGTGCGCGGGCGCCGTCGCCGCCGACCGGCTCCTCGCACGCCCCGACCGGCCCGACGCCGTCTACGGGCTCTTCGACCCCAACGGCACCGACCTGCTCGCCGCCGCCCGGCGCTACGGCCTGCGCGTCCCCGAGGACCTGCTGCTCGTGTGCTGCAGCGAGTCCACCGTCTACGCCAACACCGAACCGCCCATCACCACCCTCTCCCTCAAACCGCGCCGCATCGGCACTGCCGTCGTGCAGCTGCTCATCGACGCGATCGAGGGAGCGGACACCGGACGCCCCGTCGAACAGGTCGTCCCGACCGAGCTCATCATCCGCACGTCGTCACAGCGCAGGCAGCCCCGTACAACCGTCAGTCCACCCCGCTCTCCGGCGCAGGATTGACCGCCAGACCGTCCGGTCGGCCTGTCCAATGACCCGGCCGAGGATTTCAGCAACACCGATATCGGGAGAAAACGGTAGGAACGATCGGCTCCGGACAGGATTCACCACCCCTGGTGCGTCACAGAGCGCGAGCCGCATTCCTATGATGGGCGCACGACATCACGGACCCTCCTCCCCGGAGGTCAGGAGGGTCCGCAGGTGTACGGCAGCGCGACGGTGGTGGAGGGGTCGATGACTCAGGGGGCCGGTCAGGGACCCGCGGTGCGGACGGAGACGCTGCGGGACTTCCGGGTTCCAGTCAGCGAACCCGCTCCGTACGCCGTATCCACCGGGCTTGCCGGCGAGGCATCCGGGTACGGCGAGGCCCCCGTCTACGGGGAGTACCCGGCGTACTACGGCGACGGCACGCCGACCGTGCCCCTGCAGCCCGGCTACGCGCCGCAGACGGCCACGCCGCCCGTCACGCAGACGGCCACGCCGTCGGCCACGCCCCCGGGCCCGCCCCCGGCTTCGCAACCCGGCGCGCACCCCGCCGTCCGTCCCCCGGTACACGCCGACGCCCGTCGCGACGCCGCACCCGTGCACGCGATGAGCCAGGACCCCGACGAGGCCGACCCCGAGGGCTACACCCCGACCTACCGCGACCTCCCCGTCATCGGCCGCGGCGCGGTCGGCGGCCCCGGCGACACCGTCCAGGTCCAGTACGTCCCCCAGGACGCGGCCGCCGGTCCCGGCCCGCTCTACGTCGTCGGCGACGTCCACGGCTACCTCGACGAGCTCGTGACCGAGCTGCAGGCCCAGGGCCTGATCGACGCCGAACGCCGCTGGTCCGCCGGCAACGCCCGGCTCTGGTTCCTCGGCGACTTCACCGACCGCGGCCCCGACGGAATCGGCGTCATCGACCTCGTCATGCGGCTGTCCGCCGAGGCCGCCGCCGCCGGCGGGTACTGCAAGGCCCTGATGGGCAATCACGAACTGCTGCTCATCGGCGCCAAGAGGTTCGGCGACACCCCCGTCGTCTCCGGCGCCGGCACCGCGACCTTCCAGGCCGCATGGCTCCTCAACGGCGGCCAGCGCACCGACATGGAGCGCCTGCAGGACGTCCACCTGCAGTGGATGTCCCGCCTGGACGCGGCCGTCCTGGAGGAGGACCACCTGCTCCTGCACTCCGACACCACGGCCTACCTCGACTACGGCGACTCCATCGAGGACGTCAACGACACCATCCACGAGCTCCTCAACCGCGGCGACGCCGACATCACCTGGGACCTCTTCCGCAAGTTCACCAAGCGGTTCGCCTTCCGCGACGAGGAGACCGGCCCCCAGGCCGTACGCGAGCTGCTCGGCACCTACGGCGGCAGCCGCGTCGTGCACGGGCACAGCCCCATCCCGTACCTGCTCGGCGAAGTGGGCACCGAGGACGGTGACGAGGCACGCGGCCCCGAGGCCGTGGACGGCCCCCACGTGTACGCGGAAGGGCTCGCCATCGCCATGGACGGCGGAGTGACGATGGCAGGAAAACTTCTTGTCGTACAACTCCCGCTGAGCGACTGAGAGCTTACGCAGAGGGGTATTTCCGGAAAGCCCCTGTCACGGCATGGTGTGGGCGCTCTACCATCGCTCTATCCGTAGCAGGCTCTCCTCCGTTTGTGCCGGCGCCCGGGTCTACGCGGGCATACCGGCTTCTACGGAGCATCGGGGGATGCACATGACCAGCGCTCCGCACCTGCTGACCGAAGACCGACCGGAATTCGACCGGCTCATCGACGAGGCGCTGCGCGCCGCGCACGAACGGCCCGAACTCGCCACCCTCGGCGAACGGCTGAACGCCGAGCAGCTGCGCACCATGGCCCAGGGGGCCAGCGCCCTGCTGGCGGCCGCGGCCGCCGCCGAGTACGGGCATTACGTGAAGGTCCGCGAGGAACGGCGCGACGAGGTGCTGTCCACACCCGGCAGGACGGGCGACGAGGACGGCGGCCAGGGCAGCGGCGGCGGTGCGGGCGTCAGCGCCGTGGTCGCGGTCCTCGCACCGGTCCTGGCCGGCACCGCCATGCTGATCTTCCTGCTCGTGGGCTACAGCCTGAAGATGATCGAGCCCGAACCGGCGTTCGCGAGAACCATGCTGACGGCGGGTTGGCTCTTCGGCGCGCTCACCGCGGCCGCGCTGCTCTTCGCCGTGATCGGACTGCTGGTGACGGCCGTCCGCAACAGCGCGACCGAGGTGGCGGCGGACGAGACCGAGGCGATACCCGACGAGGTGGCGAGGGCCCGGGAGGCCTGGCGGCACGCTCTGCTGGAGCGTGGCATCGTGCCGTTCCTGCGGGACGCGCTGGCCGACCCGAGCGCGGGGCCTGGTTTCCCGACCCCGCGCACGCCAGGGGCCGGGCGCATCCCCAACCTGGGATACACCCGGCCCGATTTCACCAGTCCGGGGTCCCCTTCACAGGGACCCCGGCCCGGCTACACACCCCCGGACTTCACCAGCCCGGACTTCGGCGGCCCGGAAAACCGGCCGGATTAGAACCGGCCCCCTGCCTACTTCAGCTGCTTCGGCAGGTGGTTGGGGTCGACCGGGCGGATCGGCGCCATGGCACCGGCCCGGGGGAGGGGCGGGTCACCCGCTTCGGGCTGCGGGTCGTCCAGGTTCCACTGACCGTCACACGTCAGCGTGTTGGGACCGGGCTGGACCGTGCAGAAGGTCTCCCAGATCTCGCCTGCCTCCGTCACCACCTCGACCACCAGCCGGTTGGCCTGGTGGCTGATGGAGACTCCGCAGGCGTCGGCCGGGTAGTCACCCTCGGGGTTGAGGGTGAGGTCGTACCAGGTCCAGGGACCGACCGTGGCGCCGCCGGCCGACAGCGCACGGATGCCGGCGTAGGTGTTGCCGTCGCCGGGGATCACCGCCTTGAACTCCCGGGCGTTGCTGTCCCGGACCGAGTCGATGTCCACACAGGCGGACGCGCCCGTGGCGCCCGTCGCACCGGTGGCACCGGTCGCACCCGTCGCGCCGTCGGCACCGTCCTCGCCCGGCTCACCCTGCGGACCCCTGGGCCCCGTCGGGCCGGTCGGACCCCGCTCGCCGCACTCGTCACCGCCGCCGCCCTTCGGGCCGGCCTCGACGTCCGACGCTCTCGGGTCGTAGTCGGGCTTCCTGTGCTCGTCGCACTTCTCCCCGCCGCCGGTGGGACTGGCCGCCGTGACCGTCTCAGCCGCCTGAATGCTCTGAGCCGTGGCGAATGCGGGGCTGGAGATACCCACCATCACCATGGCCAGCGAGGCGAGGGTGCCACCGGCCAGCCAGCTGCTGCGCCTGGGCAGCGGACCAAGAGTTGACTTGGTCCTGTTCTCGGGGCTCATATACGCCGCTCCTTCTCGAAAACGGATCGAACGATGTGCGATGCGGCCGGACTGGCCACCTCGGTCATCGTGAGGAGCGCGGTCACAAGCAATCGGTCGCCGCGCGCGTAAGTCCACTTATCGGACCAAAGAATGCGACCCCGTTGGCGGCACTTGCAGTAACGGACCCGGCTCGGCCTCTGCCCTTGCGGTCGAGCTTCCTTGCACGGCATAACCCCGGTGCCTACCGTCGGATGACGGTCATCTTCATCACCACAGCCACAGTGGACGGGATCCTTGAAAGCAAAAGTCTGCCTGAACATGATCGTCAAGAACGAGGCCCCGGTAATCCGGCGCTGCCTCGAATCGGTGCGGCCTTTGATCGACACGTGGGTCATCGTGGACACGGGCTCGACGGACGGCACCCAGGACATCATCCGGGAATTCTTCGGCGATCTTCCCGGTGTTCTGCACGAACGCCCGTGGAAGGGATTCGACGGCAGCCGCAGCGAGGCGATCGACCTCGCCCGCTCCAGCGCGGACTACCTGCTGTTCCTCGACGCCGACGACGTGATGGAGGTGGAGCCGGGATTTCGCATGCCGGACCTCACCCACGACGCGTACAGCGTCGCGGTGCACCACGAACCCGTCGTCCACTGGCGGCCCGCGCTGGTCTCCACCCGATTGCCCTGGAAATACGTCGGCGTACTCCACGAGTACCTCGACTGCGAAAGCCGCTTCAGTCGCGGAGTACTCGAGGGCGCCCATATCCTCATCGTCGGCGGGGGAGCCCGCCACCGTGACGGGAGCGAGCGGGAAAAGTACCTGCGCGACGCGGGGATCCTCGAACAAGGACTGCTGAAGGAACCCGACAATGCCCGCTACGCGTTTTATCTGGCGCAGAGCTGGCGCGACGCGGGAGAACCGGAGAAGTCCCTCGCCGCCTACGACCGCCGGGCGGGCATGGGCGGATTCGCCGAGGAGGCCTTCTGCTCCCGGCTCTACGCGGCACGGATCGCGGCGCGCATGAAGAAGCCGGCGGCCGAGGTGATGGACCGCTACCTCCGGGCCCACGAGAGCCGTCCCTCGCGTGCCGAATCGCTCGGCGATCTCGCCCGGCTCTGCCGGATCGAGGGACGCTGGCCGCTGGCGTACATGTTCGCGCGCCAGGCGGTGCGGATCCCGCGTCCGGACGACATCCTGTTCGTCGAGTTCGACTGGTACGAGTGGCGCGCGCTCGACGAACTCGCGGTGGCGGCCTACTGGGTCGGCGAGTACCAGGAGTCGCTGGAGTGCTGCGAGCGGCTCCTGCGGGAGGGCGGGCTTCCCGAGAGCCAGCGCGAACGGGTCGGCGAGAACCTCGCCTTCGCCCGGCGCAAGCTGGATCCGGAGTACCAGGTGGTCGCCTGACGGCCGCTCCCCCGCACGCGACGGAGGGGGGCCCGCCCCGGCCGGGAGGGCGGGGGGGCGGCCCC
>NZ_JBSGZI010000010.1:0-117555 GCF_053610945.1 Streptomyces sp. NPDC054849 | reverse complement strand
GGACTGACACGTCCCGGCGCAGGCGGCCGCTCCCACCGAACCTGGCCTCATGGGCAGTTGTCGGCCGTCAGACCCCTTGAAAAGATCTTCTCGCTGTCACGACCGGACAGTGATTCGATCAAGGGGGAAACAGAAAGCATGAAACTGACCCGAGCTGCTCTCGTTCTGACCGCAGGCGCCCTGGCTCCGGCCCTGCTGCTCGCCACCCCGTCCCTCGCGGCCGCCGCGCCGGTCACGGCGTCAGTGAGCACGGTCGAGGGTTCGGACACGGAGAACCGCGTCGCCATCGCCAGGATCCTGGCCGACCCGGCCAGCGGCAAGGCGGTCATCCGCGAGGCCAACCAGGCTCTCGACGGCACCCCGGCCGACCGCGTCGCCTTCCTGACCACCGGGCTCGCGATCGCCCGGGACGAGGACAACCGTTTCACCATCGTCAAGCTCCTGGCCGACCCGGCCAGTGGCCGCAGCGTGATCCGTGCGGCGAACAAGGCCCTCGACGGCACCCCGGCCGACCGCGTCGCCTTCCTGACCACCGGCCTGCGGCTCGCCCAGGCCCATGACGACCGAGTCGCCGTCGCCCGGATCCTGGCCCGTCCCGGCATCAGCGACGCCCTGTACGCGGCGGCGCAGAAGGCGATGGACGGCACGCCGGAGGAGCTGCGGTACTTCATCACCGTCGGCCAGTACCAGGTGTGACCGCCTGCTAAGCCCTGCACAGAGTGAAGGCCGGACGGCCCGAGGGGCGGTCCGGCCTTCACTCTCTGGGCCGTCCGGCCCCGTTTCGGCTATCCGTTGACGACCTGGTCGTAGCGCAGGGCGACGTAACCCGAGGCGGCATGGCCGGCGATGCGTCCGTCGGTACCGCCGTTGAGGTAGTCCTGACCGCGCATCATGTCGTCGTTGGGGTTGGACTCGTGGATGTACGAGAACTTCCCGGCACCCTTGTCGACCCACTTCTCGAAGAGCACCACGTGCCCGCTCGAGGTGTTCAGCGCGTCGCCGGGCTGGAGGTCGGACTTGGAGATCGTGGTGCTGACGCTCGGCAGGCTGTAGGTCGTGTAGCTGCTGGCGGCGTGCCAGGCCATGGAGATGAAGCCGGAGCAGTCGGTGCGGTAGGTGTGGTCGCCGTCGGGGTCGGAGGCGTACGCGCTCTGGCTGTAGGGGATGTCGCGGTTCAGCCAGTTCACGGCGCGGCTCATGATTTCGCTGCGCGCGATCTGCCCGCCCTTGGTGGAGGGGGTGGGGGTGGGGGGCGCCGGCGGCTGGTAGGTGCAGTCGTTGGCGAAGGCGGAGAGCAGGGTCTGGGTCCAGCCGCTCGCGTCGACCGGGTCTGCGGGGTGGTAGGCGATGTCGCTGCCCTTGCCGTCGGTGGGGTCGGCGTCGTGGTACCAGTACATCCCGCCGTTCGTCCGGCCGTAGTAGAGCCCGCCGCCGGGCGAGACCAGGCTGTCGACCGCCGACCAGCCGTCGCTCTTGAGCTCCGAGCTCTCCCAGTCCCCGACACCGTTGATCTGGTACGAGAGCAGCCGGCCGTCGGCGGTGCTGGCGACGAGGACGTCGTCGCCGGCGGCCGCGAGCGTCTTGAGGACGAAGCCCGTGTCGATCACCGCGTGCTTGGCGATGTGGGCGGGCCCGCTGGGCTTGGCCTGGGAGACGTTGTAGCGGTGGAGCTCGCCGGCGACCGTGCCGTAGAGGTGACCGGCACCGTCGTAGGTCAGCTTGTCGAAGGTCCAGCCGCTGTCCCAGATCTTGGTCACTCCGGCCAGGGCCAGGGCGTTGTCGTTGGTCTGAATGTCGACGCGGTACAGCTCGCCGGCCGTCGACGTCACGAGGACGGTGTTGAAGTTGAGGGTGGCCATCGCCTTGGGCGTGAAGCCGAGGTTCGCACCGATCAGGGTCTTGACGCGGTCGCCGGTGTTGGGGGCTATCGCGGTGTAGGTGAGGCGTCCGTCGGGGAGGGTTCCGTAGATCGACACGTTGCCGCCGCAGATCGCGGCGGCCTGGGCCGGCGCCGAACTGAGGGTGACCATGCCGAGAGTGGTGGCAGAGACGGCCAGGGTGGCGGCGAAGCGGCGCTTGCGGGACGACGAGAACATGGGTGTCTCCGGATCGTGGGCAGCCCTGACGTACGCGCGTCGGGCCGGGGAGGTGAGGGGGGAAGGCCTGAGGGCGGCGAGCGTGGCTCGGGGGCGTCTCAGTACCAGTTGTTGTTCAGGAAGTGGTTCCAGGCGCCGCAGGGCGTGTTGTACCGGCCGTCGATGTAGGACAGGCCCCACCTGATCTGGGTGACGGGATTGGTGCGCCAGTCATCGCCGAAGGCGTCCATCTTGGAACCGGGCAGGGCCTGGGGGATGCCGTAGGCCGAGGAGCTCGGGTTGTCGGCCCAGTAGCGCCAGCCGCTCTCCTTGTCCCAGAGCTGCTCCAGGCAGTTCCACTGGGTGGAGTTGCTCCAGGCACCGCCGTCGTGCTTGTTCATCAGATCGCGGCCGGCCGCCTTCACGGCGGGTATGTCCCTGCCGTCGAGCGGGTCGGCGGTGGTGGTGCAGGTGAAGGTCGCCGGCTGGGCGGAGAGGAGATTCTGCGTCCAGCCGCCGGTGTTGACGGGGGTGTCGTTGTGGTAGGCGATGTCGGTGCCGGTGCCGTCGGCCGGGTCGGCGTCCTTGTACCAGTACATGGCGCCGGTGGTTTCGATCCGGCCGTAGTAGAGGCCCCCGCCGGGCGACACGACCTGGTCGAAGCCGGACCAGCCGGAGGTTTTGAGGTCGTCGCGGGCCCAGGTGCCGTCGCTGCCGATCTTGTAGGAGTAGAGCGCGCCGGCCGACGTGGTGGCGAGCAGCCGGTCGTCGCCGGCGGCCGTCAGGGTCTTCAGGACGAAGCCGCTGCCGATCTCCCTGCGCTGACCGATGTGCGCCGAGCCGGTCGGCTTGGGCTGCGAGACCAGGTACTGGAGCAGGACGCCGCCCGCCGTGCCGTAGAGGTGCCCGTGACCGTCATAGGTGAGCTTGTCGTGGGTCCAGCCGCTGTCGAAGATCTTGACGGGCGGGCGTTCCAGGACGAGGGACTCGTTGTTGGTGAGAACGTCGAGGCGGTAGAGCGCGCCGGTCGTCGACGTCACCAGCACCGTGTTGAAGTTGAGGGTGGCCATCGCCTTGGGCTCGAACCCCAGGTCCGCCCCGATGCGCACCTTCTTCAACTCCCCGGTGGCCGGGGTGATGGTGCTGAAGGTGAGACGGCCGTCGGGAAGGATGCCGTAGATCGAGGCGGTCCCGCTGCAGCTCGTCGCCGCCTGTGCGGCCGGGGCCGTGGCGACGGAGGCGGCGGTGAGGAGTCCGGCACCGATCACGGTGGAGAGGGCGGCGACCGCGCTACTACGGGCAGCCTGACGGAGGGTGGTGGTCACTGCGTTCTCCTTGGGAACGTTCACGGGTGGGCCCGAGAGGCGTCGGCCGGATCCGGTGTCGTCGCGCCGCCGTCAGTGGTGCGGCCCGGTGGTGCTGTAGCCGTGCGCCCGCAGGGGGGCGCGGGCGCCGTCGAGGATGGCGCGGGCCTGGCGAAGCGCTGCGGCTTCCGAGGCGGCGCGCAGGAAGAGGTAGACGTCCACCCCGTCGTCGGCGGCTTTGGCCCGCAGGTGTTCGAGTCCGTGCGCGGCGGGGGTGTGGGCCCAGATCAGATCGGAGACGAGGGCGAGCACGCCGCTTGAGTCAGGGCCATGACAAGGCCCTGAGAGGGAGGCCCGGATGACACGCATGCCGGCTAGTCCCAGTTGATGCTGTCCTCGGCGGACCCGGGCGCCGTGTCCCCGTTGATGCTGCCCTCGGCGGAGGCGCTGATGTGGTGGCCATCGGTGGAGACGGCCATCGAGCCGGTGGTGACCGCGCCGGCGCAGAGGGCGGCGAAGGCGGCGGCGACAGCGGCGAAGCGGGCGGTGCGGGCGGTGCGGGACATGGTTTCCCCCAAGGTCACAGGCTCGGTGGCGATGCGTTCGGTGCGGTGTGCTGCGCGCTGTCCCGGATCGTCCTTGCGGCTCTGGCCTGAGTCGGGGACTCTCGTCCCCGCCGTCCCGGTGATCACCATGTTGCTGCCCTCGGGCCCTGTGATGAAGAGGTTCCGGCTGGCACCAACAGGCCTGGCACCTTGGTGCCAGACTTCGCCTACGATCACGGAGGCGGCGCTCGCCGGGCCGCCCAACTACAGCTGGGGGGCTGGGACATGCTGCAAACACTGGGGCTCGGAGCTGAGGTGGAAGCCGTGTACCGGGGCATGCTGGCGGACCCTTCGGGAGGGATCGCCGAGCTGAGCGCCCGCCTCGGCCTCACCCAGGCGCAGGTCCGCGAGGGCCTGGACCGGCTCGTCGACCTCGACCTGCTCAGACCGTCACGGGACAGCCCGGGCGCGCTGCGAGCGGTGAGACCCGAACTGGGCCTGGAGCTGCTGCTGCGCCGCCAGGAGGAGGAACTGGCCCGGCAGCAGCAGGAGCTGGCCCGCAGCAAGGCGGCCGCGGCGCAGGTGGTCTCCGAATTCGCCGAACTCAGCCCGAACACCGAGGTCGACGGCGCGGAACGGCTCGTGGGGATGGACGCCATCCAAAGCCGCCTGGAGCAGCTCGCCCATGGACTGACCCGGGAATGCCTGGCGATCCTGCCGGGCGGCGCGCTGTCCGAGGCGAGCCTGGAGTCCTCCCGGCCGCTGGACCGGCGTGCGCTGGCCCGGGGCATCGAGATGCGCTCGGTGTACCAGGACAGCGCCCGCAACGATCCGACGACGCTGGCCTACGCCAGGTGGCTGACCGAGCAGGGCGGCCAGGTACGGACCAGCCCGCTCCTTCCGCCGCGCCTCCTGATATTCGACCGCACCGTGGCGGTCGTCCCCATCGACCCGGGGAATTCCCGCCTGGGTGCGCTGTGCACGAGCGCGCCTGGGATCGTGGCCTCGCTGGCCACCCTGTTCGAGCAGACGTGGGACGCCGCGGTGCCGCTCGGAGCCGACCGCCCCCGCCCCAGCGACACCCGCCCCACGGCGACCGAGCTCGAACTGTTGAAGCTCCTGGCCTCCGGGATGACCGACGAGGCGGCCGGCAAACGCCTCGGGGTGTCGCTGCGTACCGTCAGGCGCCAGATGTCCGCCCTGATGGAACGCCTCCATGCGACGAGCCGCTTCGAAGCCGGCCTCAAAGCGGCACAGCAGGGCTGGCTCTGAGGTCCCGGTACGCCGAAGCGGCAGCCCTCGCGAGAGTACTGCCGCTCGGCGTGCGTACGGTCAGAGGCTCCGGACGAACGCGCCGAACGCCTCCGCGGCCACGGTGAAAACGGGCCCGTCAGGATTCTTCGAGTCCCGGACGGCCACGAGGCAGGGCTGCGCGGCCACCTCGACGCACTCGCCGCCGTTGGAGCCGCTGTAGGACGACTTACGCCACCGCACGTCCGTTGGGTTCTGGATGCTTGCCATAGCGTTCCTCCATTACGCGAGCGATCATCTCCGTCGACGCCCGAGGGGAGAGGGCCTCAGCTTGCAGGCGAGCGTAGCCGACCGAACGCTCTTTGATCACTTGCGGGTTGGCCGTCATATGACCAGAGTCGTAGCTCTCGCTGTACTGGACGTCCGGGTTGTCATCGAACCGCAGCAGGGTGAACGAGCCCATCATCCCGGCATGCTGGCCAGCCTTGAAGGGCAGCACCTGGACTTCTAGCCACTGGCGGTCCTGCAGGCTCAACAAGTGAGCGAGTTGATTTCGCATGACTTCGCTGCCTCCGATCTCCCGGTGGAGTGCCGCCTCGTCCAGCACCAGCCACAGCACAGGTGGATTCTCGCGGGCGAGTATGCGCTGCCGGTCCATCCGGGCTGCCACTGCAGCATCGAGCTTGCCGGGGTTCTCGACTCCGAGCACCGCGCGCGCGTAGGCCTCCGTCTGGAGGAGCCCGTGCACCAACTGGCACTGAAACGTGGAGATGAACGCCGCCCGCGCCTCCATCTCCGCGTAGGCCTGAAACCACGTCGGCAACTGGCTCCGCAGGACCAGGCCCACCAAGCGGGAGAAATGTCCATCCGTCCCCAGCGCCGCGTCCACCCGCTCCGAGAAGTCCCGGGTCGGGACCCTCCGTGTCGTCTCGACCTGGCCGATCAGGGACCCCGTACAGAACACGATGTCGCCCAACTGGGCCTGCTTCAGCCCCGCCGCCTCTCTCAGGCGGCGCAGCTCATAGCCGTAGTAGTCCAGCGGTGAGGCGCTGGGATCAAGGTCGCGGGCCTGGACCATGGGATGGTCACCCCCATGCAAACGCGGGTCGGAGCCGGATTCGGCGTGTGGCCGAGCGTAACGACATCGCCACGCCGAGATGTCCGGAATTCGGCAACCATGTCACACACCTCCGCCCCGCCCCCGGAGAGGGGACAGGGCGGAGGCGTCGCTCGGCGCGGGGTGGGGGGAGATCAGCAGGCGCCGAGGTCCTTCCAGACACCCCATTCACCGGTGGTGCCCGGCGTCTCGTTCTGCGTCCACCACTGGGCCTTGTACTTGCGGCCGTTGTGGGAGACCTCGCTGCCGCCGGTGTAGACCGTGCCCGCCACATACGCCGGGAGCGATCCGCAGCCCGTGGGCGGGGTCGTCGGCGGCGTGGTCGGCGGGGTCGTGGGCGGGGTCGTCGGAGGCGTGGTGGGCGGAGTGGTCGGCGGGACGGTGGTGCCGCCGAGGGCGTCCGAGATCTGGTTCAGCAGCGTGGCGTTGTTGTCCAAGCCGAGCAGGGAGTACATCATCGCGCCGGCCAGGCCGCGCTGCTTGCCGTAGTCGACCCGGGCCTGGATGGACTTCTGGTTCAGGCCGGTGAAGAACTCGCCGTCCTTGTAGAAGTACGAGGACTTCGACTGGTCGTCCCAGAAGGTCGTCGACGCGTTGTCGACGATCCCGCCGAGCTCCTTGTAGTGCGCGATGCCCGCCTGCTGGCTGAGCGGTCGGGCGGCGGAGCCGCCCGTGGCGGTCTGGGCGAGGCCGTTGGTGGTGCCCGCCGGGACACCCTTCCAGCCGCGGTAGTAGAACTCGTAGCCCAGGGTCAGCTTATCGGCGGGGAAGCCGCCGGTGATGCCGTAGGCCGGGTTGCCGTCGATCCAGGAGTCGATGGCGTTGTCGATGCTGTACTTCTCGGTGCCCGGCGCGATCGGGTCGGTCGGGTCGGCCGCCGAGGGGTGGAGCGGGGACTGGTGGTACGTCGGCCCGTCGCCGTCCCAGGCTCCGTGCATGTCGTACGTCATGATGTTGGCGTAGTCCAAGTACTGACCGATCTTGTCGGTCTCGATGTACTTGATCTTGTCCTGGCCGGCCGGCAGGGCCGCGGTCAGCATGTACTTCTTGCCGCCGTTGGCCGCGCCCTCGGCGTCGAGCTGCTTGCGGAACTCCTGGAGCAGCAGGGTGAAGTTCTGCTTGTCCTCGGGGCCGTAGTGGTTGCCCAGGTGGCCGCCTGCGGAGCCGGGGTACTCCCAGTCGATGTCGATGCCGTCGAAGATGCCGGCCGCGGTGCCGGGACCGCCGAAGCCGCCCTCCACCGGGAGGTCGCCCTTGATGTACTGCTTGATGCAGGAGGCGACGAACTTCTTGCGGGCGGCGTCGGTCTTGGCCGCGTCGTGGAAGTACTTGGAGTACGTCCAGCCGCCCAGCGAGATGTTGATTTTCAGGTGGGGGTATTTCGCCTTCAGTTCCTTGAACTGGTTGAAGACGCCCACGATCGGCTGGTCCCACTTGTCGGCCACGCCATCCACGCTGTCGGCCGCACTGAAGGACTTCTGGTAGTCGGCGTACGAGTCGCCCGCGCCGTCACCGGCGTTGGGGTTGTTGTCGTCGCCTGCCGCCTTGTTCGCCTCGAAACAGGTGAGGTCGGTGGGGTGGATGTTGCCGAACGAGTAGTTGATGACGTCCAGCTTGCCCGCTATCCCGCGGGTGTCGAGGTGCTTGGGGTAGAAGGCGTTCCCGTACACGCTCCACTGGTCGTAGTAGGCGATGCGGACGCCGCCGGCCGCGGCGGTGGCGCCGGCGTCCGCGGCCTGGGCGGTGCCGAGTCCCGCGAAGGAGGCAAGCGCTCCGGCTGCCAGCGCGGCCGTGGCGGCGGCAGCGATGAGGGGTTTACGGATGTGCATGAACTGCTCCGTGGGGGTGGGAGGAGAGAGCAAGAAGTTCAGGTGAGAGAAGAGATAGCGATCACTGCAGCCCGTCGTCAATGGTTCGGACCAAAGAAGGACTAGACCACTCCCGGCACAAATCTGCTCGTCAGAGACCTGAGCGCACATCAGAAACCGCTCGCCACCCCGGGTGACGAGCGGTTTAAGGCTGCCTTCAGGCACCCCCTCGCAAGGTTTCGGCAACAAACCAGCCAAACCCCGTTCGCACGCGGTCAATCGGCCGCGGGCGCCTCCACGGGCATGCCGTACGCATCTGCGACGAGCCCGTACGAGCGCAACCGGGCCGCTCCGCTGTGGGCGTTGGCCGTGAGCATCAGCTCGTCCGCGCCCGTCCGCCCGGCGAGGTCGTCGAGCCCGGCGCGGACCTCGTCGGGGGTGCCGTGGACGACGTTCGAGAGCCAGCCGTCCACGAACTCCCGCTCCAGCGGGGTGAAGGGGTAGGCCGCCGCCTCCTCCGGCGTCGGAATCAGCCCGGGCCGCCCGCTGCGCAGCCGCAGCATCGACAGCGCGCCGGTGAGCACCTGGGCGCGGGCCTCCTCGGCGGTCCCGGCGGCGAGCGCCGAGACCCCGATGACGGCGTACGGCGCGTCCAGGACGGCCGAGGGCCGGAAGCTCTGCCGGTAGAGGTCGAGTGCGGGCAGGGTGCCGGCGGCCGAGAAGTGGTGGGCGTAGGCGAAGGGCAGGCCCAGCTCACCGGCGAGCCGGGCACTGAAGCCGGAGGAGCCGAGCAGCCACAGCGGCGGCCGTCCGGCGGGACCCTGCACTGGGCCCGGTACGGCGTGCACGCGGGCGTACGGGTGCCCCTGCGGGAAGTCGTCGTCGAGGAACCGGGTGAGCTCCGCGAGTCGCCGGGGGAACTCGTCCGCGGCCTCGTCCAGGCGCCCGGGCCCGCGCAGCGCGGCGGCCGTGCGGCCGTCGGTGCCCGGGGCACGGCCGAGCCCGAGGTCGATGCGCCCCGGGGCGAGCGCCTCCAGGGTGCCGAACTGCTCGGCCACGGCGAGCGGGGCGTGGTTGGGCAGCATGACCCCGCCCGATCCGAGCCGGATGCGGGAGGTGTGCGCGGCGAGGTGGGCCAGGATCACGGCCGGCGAGGAGCTGGCGACGCCGGGCATGGAGTGGTGCTCGGCGACCCAGTGGCGGTGGTAGCCGCGGGATTCGGCGAGCCGGGCTATCGCCACACTGGTGCGCAGGGAGTCGTGGGCGGTGCTGCCGGCGCCCACGGTGACCAGGTCCAGGACGGAGAGCGGTACGGCCGCCCGGCCCTGCGCGGCGCCCCGGATCCCGCTCCCGCCCTCCTGGCGAAGTGCGCCACCGGTGTCACTCATCGTCGCTCCCGTCTCACCGTGTCATCCGTACGAAGAACTCGAACCGTCGCCGGCCGCCGGGCATTCCCGGCACAGTGGGGCTGTGCGCTTGACCATGGCATATGCCAGTGGAGTAGATCCAGGCAGAGAGACCTGATTGAGCCATCAATCTCCTCAACAGGCGCTCCACATGGGCCTCTTGATGGCTATCGTGGTAGGGCAAGCGGTAACAACCTGCTAGGGGGAAACCGTGGCGCTGAAGCCCGAGCCGACCGCGCCGTTCCACTCGGTGCAGTACGCACTACGCGTACTCGAAACGATCGCACGTCACACCGGTGGTGTGACCGACGTGCAGATCGCGCGTGAGACCGGCCTGCCCGCAGTCCATCTCGCCCCGATGCTGCTCATGCTGCGCCGGGAGGGATATGTCCTGCAGGTGTCCGACGGTGCCTACGCCATAGGGGATTCCCTCGTCCTGCTCGGCTCCGGCATCGACCGGCAGCAAGCCCTGACGGACAAGCTCCAGGAGACGCTGGACCGGCTGCGCGACTCGGTCGGCGCGGCGGTCTACATCAGCCGGTACGTGGACGGCGAGGTCAGGATCACACAGTTCGCGGACAGTCCTCGCACGCCGAAGGTGCACGAGTGGGTCGACTTCCGCTCCGCCGCGCACGCCAGCGCGGTCGGCAAGTGCCTGCTGACGCAGCTCGACCTGAACGGGCGGCGCGACCACCTTTCCCGGCACAAGATCGCCCGGCTCACCTCGAAGACGATCGTGAACGAGCGGATCCTCTTCTCGAAGCTGGACGCCCAGCCGGCCACCGTGCCGGTGCTGGACCTGCAGGAGTACGCCGTGGGCACGGTCTGCGCGGCGGTTCCGATCACGGCCGGGGCCTCGGTGGGCTGCCTTGCCCTGTCGATGCCGGTCGAGCACGCGCACCGGCTGCGGGCGGCGGCGGACACCCTGAACCGCAAGGCCGCACCGCTGCTGCTGTCGCTCACGCTCTAGCAGCGCAGGGGTCGCCTGCTGGGGCGGACGGACGCCCGGAAAACACTTCGGGCGGTTCCCGGTGAACCGGAAACCGCCCGAAGGACAGGTGCGCCGCCAGGGACTCGAACCCCGGACCCGCTGATTAAGAGTCAGCTGCTCTAACCAACTGAGCTAGCGGCGCCTGCTGACAGAGAAAATACTACCTGGTCCCCAGGAGTGCTCAAAACCAATATCCCGGGCCCCGCCCGGAGCCGCCTCCCGCCTCCCGCCTCACGCGTCAACGGTCCAGGAGATCCGTGCGGGCGTGGGACGCGTACACCGTGAGCAGGGCGGACAGGGTCTCGGCGTCCAGGGGCGCGTAGCTCCCGGCCGGGGTGCGGTGCCAGACCGGGTCCGGACAGCGGAAGCCCTCGCGGCGCAGGGCCACCCGGTGGATCTTGTTCGTCGCCGTGACCGGCATCGCCGGCAGGATGCGGACGTAGCGCGGGGCCATCTTCGTGCCCAGGTCCGGCTGGAGGGACAGGAAGGTGCCGAAGGCGTCCGGAGAGAACACCGCACCGTCCCGGAGGCAGACCGCGGCCATGACCTGGTCCCCCGACACCTCGTCCGGGACGCCGTAGACGGCGACCGCCGCCGCGTCCGTCCAGCGGGCCAGGATGTTCTCGATCACCGCCGCGGCGAGGTTCTCGCTGTCGACCCGGAGCCGGTCGTCGGTGCGGCCCGCGAAGTAGAGGAAGCCCTGCGCGTCGCGGAAGAAGAGGTCTCCCGTCCAGTACCAGCCTCCCCGGGTGCGGTCGGCCTCCGCGTCGGGGTTGCGCCAGTACCCCTCGAACAGGCTGCGGCCCCGGTTGACCAGCTCACCGATCGCGGCCGAGCCGTTCAGCAGGCGGCCCTCCGGGGCGAACAGCGCGGCCGGGCACTCCCGGCCCGTCCGCGGGTCGACGACCGCCAGGTCGTCCCCCGCGCCCGCCCGGCCCAGCGCGCCCGGCGGGGTGTCCGGGGTGCGCTGGACGGAGGCGCCGCCCTCGGTGGCGCCGTAGCCCTCCACCAGCCGGACCCCGAACCGCTCGGCGAAGCGCGCCGCGTCGACCGCCCCGGCCTCGGTGCCGAAGCCGAGCCGCAGGCTGTGCGCGCGGTCGTCGGGGCGGGGCTCGGTGGCCAGGAGGTACTGGACCGCCCGGCCGACGTAGGTGAAGTAGGTGGCCCCGTACCTCCGGACGTCGTCCAGGAACGCGGACGCCGAGAAGCGCCGACGCAGCGCCACCCCGGCCCCGCCGGCGAGCGCGGGGAGCCAGTCGGCGATGACGGCGTTGCCGTGGAAGAGCGGCATGCAGATGTAGTGAACGTCGTCCGGGGTGACGGAGAACCGGCGGGCCAGGGCGGAGCCCGCCCCCGCGAGCCGGCCCTGCGTGCAGAGGGCGGCCTTGGGGGCGCCGGTGGAGCCGGAGGTGAAGTAGAGGAGGAGGCGGGAGTCGGGGGCGGGTGGTCGCAGGGCGGCTTCGCCGGGCTCGGCGGCCGCGTAGGGGGCGAGCAGGGCCGCGTACTCCTCGGTGCCGGTGATCAGGATGCGTACGCCGGGCAGGTCCAGGCCGCGCAGCAGCGGCAGGTGGGCGCGCTCGGTGATCAGGAGGCGGCAGTCGGTGTGCAGGATGTCGCGGGCCAGCTCGGGGCCGCGCCGGGTGGGGTTGATCCCGGCGACGGCGGCCCCGGCGAGGGCCGCCGCGCCGAGCCAGAACGGGAACTCGGGGGTGTTGTCGAGCAGGACCCCGAGGTGCGGCTCGGCCCCCGGGGGCATGAGGTCGACGAGGAGCGCGGCGCGCGCGGCGGCCGCCTGGGCGGTCCGGTGGTGGGTGAGCACGCCGTCCGCGTGCAGCAGTCCGGGCCGGTGGTCGCCCCATTGGCGCGCTATGAGCTCCGCGACGGTTTCGGGTGCAGTCGTCGTCCGCATGCCGCCGGAGGGTAACTGACGTTCCGTCAGAATTGAACGTCGGAGCAGGCGTAGAAGGCCATCGGGGTGTCGTTGACGGTCCAGACCGCCAGGATCATGTGCCGGCCCGTCTTGCCGCTCGGCATGGCCCCCTGGTGGACGGTGGTCATGGCGGGGCGGGCGCCGTTGTAGGCGACGGTGAGGAAGGGCTGGGGGTCGAGGTCGGCGCGGGTGAGGGCCTTGGTGCCGGTCCAGCCGTTCCGGGTGACGTAGTACTTGAAGTCGGTGGTGGAGTGGTTGGCGGTGAACTGCCACCGGAAGCCGTAGCTCTGGCCGCTGGTCACCTTGGTGGTGGGCCAGGCGCCGCCGCGGGGGTTGTCGAGTTCGGCGAACTGCGGGAGGCCGCCGGAACATATCTTGCCGTCGGCGGGGCCGGCGGCGGGGAACCCCTTGAAGCCCTCGACGCTCTGCGGCTCCCACTGGATCGCGCCGCAGTCGGAGACGGTCTTGTTGGCGCAGAGCTTCTGGCGGCTGATGGGGGTGTCGGTGTAGCCGTGACTGCTGGCGCTGGGGGCGCCGAGGAGGGTGATTCCGGCGACGAGGCCGAGGCCGAGCGCGGCGACGCCGGCCCGTCCGGGCATGCGGACGTGACGCATGATGCTCCTTGAACGTGGGGGGAGTTCGGCGAGAGCGCGCGCGTGTGGGGATTAGGTCTAGACCAAGTCCCAGACTATTGACGAGTGTTGAACATGTCCATACCAATGAGAGAACGGGTGGTCCGGTGTGTTCCGGCCACCCGTTCCCGTTGTCTTCTGGTGTGGTCAGCGCGTTGCGCGGGGCGTCATTCGGGGCGCCCGGTGTAGAAGGCCACCGTGAGGTCCTTCACCAGGGCCTTGCGCTCGTAGTCGTCGAGCTCGACCAGTCCGCGCGAGGTCAGCCGGTGGACGGTGTCGTCCACCGCGTCCACGACCGAGCTGAGCACGGCGTCCCGGTGCTTGGCGTCGATCGCCGCGACCCGGCGGCGGCGCATGGCGTCGGCGACCTCGGCGGCGTACTCGATCCGGGTCGGCTGGGCCGAGAACACCTCGATCCCGACGGCCTCGGTTTCGGCCGCGAGCATCCGGGTCAGCGCGTCGCCGACGGCCTCTGAGTCGCGCAGGGTCGGAGCGTCCTCGTGGAAGGCGTCCGCGGGCAGCTGGGACAGCACACGGGCCATGGCCGATTCGACCTGCTGGGCGAGGTACTCCGTGTGGTCCGCGACGGCGAGGGTGGCCCGGGCCGTGTCCTTGACCTGCCAGACGACCTGAACGACGACCTGGAGGGCGAGGCCGCCGGAGTCCACGGCGGGCATCGGGTCGCTACGCCAGTGGCGCAGGCGTACGTCGACCCGGCGGCGCAGGAGCAGGGGGCTGACCCAGGTCAGGCCGGAACGGCGGACCGTGCCGCGGTAGCGGCCGAAGAGGGTGAGCACCCAGGCGTGGCCGGAACGGACCCGTCCGAGTCCGCCGAGCGCGACGAGGGCGACGATGCCGAGGAAGGCGAGAGGCGGCCAGTGGGTGGCACGCAGGCCCTGGTAGGCGCGGGGGGCCGCGCCGAACGCGGCCAGGAAGGGGGCGGGGACGGCCCCGGCCCGCCAGAGCACGGCCGTGCACCCGGCGAGGGCGATCCCGCCGACGGCCACACCGACCCAGCCGGGCAGGACCGGGCCGCGGTGCTCCCGGAGCCGGTCGTCGCCGCGGGGGACACGGCGGCCGGGGGCGGGCCGGGGGGCGGCACGCCGGGCGCCTGCGGCGGGCTCGGCGGTGGGGCTGGACCTGCGGTGCGGCTCCCCGCGGAAGGGCAGGTGCACCGGCACTTCGGTCACGGCGGCGCCGCGTTGCCGGGCGAAGCGGGGGACGTCATCCGTGGCGCCCGCCGCCGGCTTGTCCAGGCCGCGGGCCACGGCCTGGGCGACGATCTCGGCAACACCGGGACCGGGCACGGCGGAGCCTGCGGTGGCGGGTCCGGACCCGGGCTCGGTCTGGGACTCGGGCTGGGGCTCGGGCTGCGGCTCGGGTTCGGCTTCGAGGACGGCCTCCGGCTGCAGGTCCGGCTCCGGCTCCCGCTCCCGCTCCGGGGCGGGGTTCGGCGGCTGCCCCGCGGCGGCCTCGGGGGCGCCGCTCCGCAGGCGCAGGGTGGCCACTCCCGGGTGGGCCTCCTCGTGCTGCGGGTGCGGCATGTCGAGGCCCGCGGTGCCCTGCGAGCCGGCACCGTGGCCACCCGCGTCGTGCGTGCCGTGCGTACCGTGCGTGCCGTGCGTGCCGTGCGTGCCGTGCGTGCCGTGCGTGCCGGGCCCGGCCGAGGCGTAGACCGGATCGGCCTCGTACTCGGAGCGTGCCGCAGGCACCTCGGCCTGCGGCGGCCGGGGCTCAGCCGCGGGCTCCGGCACCATCGCCCGGGGCTGAGCCTGCGGCGAGCGCACGGCCGTAGCGGCAACCCCGGCCTCCGGCGCCGCCGCCCGGACCGAAGCCTGTGCAGGACGGACGGCCGGGTCAGCGGGCTCGGACGGAGCGGATGCCGCCGATGGCGCCGACGCCGGACGAACGGCCGACGCGGCGGGCTCGGGCACCTGCCCCGGACGAACGGCCGGCGCCGAGGCCTCGGGCGGCCCGGACGGGGACGTGGTCTCCGTTCGGCGAGCGGCCGGCGCGGCGGACTCCGGTTCCCGCGTCGGACGGACCGTCGGGACGGGCTGTTGCCCGTGCTCCGACCACGAGACCGCCGACGGGGGCGGCGTCTGCACCTGGCGCGTGGCCGAGGCGGACGGTTCCGGTTCCTGCGTCGGGAGGACCGTCGGCGCCGCGACCGCGGCCACCTGCGCCGCCGTCGCCCTCCGGGGCGAGGCCTGCGTCTGACGAATGGGCTGCTGCGCGTGCTCCGACCACGAGACCGCAGAGGGGGACGGCGTCTCGGGCACCGTCGGCCGCAGCGACGTCTGCGCCGGGCGAACGGCCGAGGGGACGGGCTCCGGCTCTTGCACCCCGGAGCAGGACGAAACCTGCGCCCGGTGAGCGGCCGGCGCGGCGGACTCCGCGTCCTGGACCGCCGAGTGGGGCGGAGCCTGCGCCCGTTGGACGGCCGGCACGGGCTCGGGCACGGGCGTCCACGAGGAGGCCCGCACCGGGTGGACGGTCGGCGCGGCAGGGTCCGGGGCCGCCGCATAGGACGACGGCTGCGCCGGGTGGGCGGCCGGCACGGTGGCCGGTGGCTCGGCCGACCAGGACGGAGCCCGCGCCGGTCGGACATCCGAGGCGGCGGGCTGGGGTACTGCCGGCCGCGGCGGCGTCTGCGCCGGGCGGGCGGGCGCCGGGGCCCAGGGAGAAGCTGCGGCGGCCCAGCCGAACGAGGTCTGGGCCCCCGCCGCGGGAGCGGCCGGCGGGGTGCTCGATCCGGCCGCCTCGCGCGGTGTGGCGACGGCCGGGCGGGCCACGGGCGCCACTGCTCCCCGGTCGAACGAGGCGGGGGCGACGGCCGCAGCCGCCGTTTCCGCGGCCCGCGCCGGGCGGGCGGGGGGCGCGGCCGATGCCGCCCGGACACCCGGGCCGGACGCCGGTGCGGGCTCCGCCGGGCGGAGGTCCGGGCCGGACGCGGGCGCCGCCGTCCAGGCACCGGAGCGTGCCGCAGATGCGGATGCGGCGTTCGCCGTCCGGGGCGCCGGCTCCCCCATACCCGGGCGGGACCCGGACACGGGTGCGGCCCCCGGCGTCCGGGAGTCCGGGCCCGACACGGACGCGGGCTGCGCCGGGCGGGGATCCGTGCGGGGATCCGTGCGGGGATCCGTGCGGGGATCCGTGCGGGGATCCGGGCGGGACGCCGTGGCCGCCGTCCAGGCACCGGGGCGGGACGCGGATGCGGGTGCGGCGTCCGGCGTCCGAGGCGCCGGCTCCGCCGCACCGGGTGTGGAGTCCGGCGTGCGGGGCGCCGGCTGCCACTGACCCGGGCGGGACACGGACACGGACACGGGTGCGGCGTCCGGCGTCCGGGAGGCCGGGCGGGAGGCGGGCGCGGGCGCCGCCGTCCAGGCACCCGGGCGGGACGCCGGCGTGGGGGCCGTCGACGGGGTCGCCGCTCGTGCGGTCAGCGGCGGTACGCGAAGGGTGCCCGTCGTCGAGGTGGTGCGCGTGGGGAACATCATTACCTCCGTCATGCGAACAGCCGGCGCCAGGTTTCCGGGCCCGGGTAGCCGTTGGCCGAAGCGCCGCGCCAGCCCTGCGCGCGCTGGAAGGCCTCGACGTTGCGGCGGTCGGCCTCGCTCCAGCGAAGGCCGGGACCGGATGTGTAGTACTTGCCGAAGCCCTTCTTCACCAGCTGACGACCGAGGGCCCTGATGGCCTCGTGCGACTGGCCCGGGCGGAACACCGCGGCACCCGGGTAGGCCCGTACGCCACCCGGCCCCGGCGCCGGCGCCGGTGCCGGCGCCACGCCCACCGTCGGCGGGATGTCGTTGCCCTGCTTCCCGACCAGCAGGCGCCAGGTGTGCGCGCCGGGGATGCCGTCGGCGTCGGCGCCCGACCAGCCCTGTGCGCGCTGGAAGGCCTGGGTGGCGAGCCTGTCGTGATCGCTCCACGTCCGGTCGGCCACCCCCTTCGGGTAGAAGCGGTACGCGCCGCGCTCGATCAGCATCCGTCCCAGCTGGGCCACGTGGTCGTTCGTGGCGCGGGGGGCGAACTTGTCCGCGCCGGGGAAGACCGTCGCGTCCCCCGGCTTCGGACCCGCCGCCGGCGGCTCGGCACCCGGTACAGCGGGGGCGACCGGGACACCCGGGACGACCGGGACCTGCGGAACGACCGGAACGGCGAGCCCGCCCGTCACCCCGTTGAACCGGTAAGGGACGTATTTCGGCGCGTTCGCCCAGTACCCGTACGGCGTGGCGAGCTTTCGCGTGTTGGGGCGCGTCTGCTCGTAGGCGATGTAGTGCGTCCGCGTCTCGTCGGCCCAGCCGCCGAAGATGACCACGTGCGAGCCGTTGGTGGGGTCCGCCGGGTTGTGGAAGAGCAGCATGTCCCCCGGCAGCAGCTCATCCTTGGTGATCTTGGTGGCGAAGGCGTCGAGGCTGCCGGTCCACTCGTTCGAGCCGAGGTTCCAGGCCATGGAGACGTAGCCCGAGCAGTCCTGCCTGTAGCCGTCCGTGAAGTACGTGGACATGCTGTACGGGACCTTCGCGTCCAGCCACAGCTTCGCCCGGTTGATGATCGTCGTCCGGTCGATCCGCTTCACGGCGCCCGGGTGGGCGGGGGCGCCGGGCTGGCCGACCGGGCCGCCCGTCGGACCGTGCAGGGGGGTCCGGCCGCCCTGCGGGGAGCCGGGGTCGTCCAGCGCCATCGGACCGGGGGCCGGGGTGGCCACGGCCACCGCGGCTCCGGCGCCGCCGCCCAAAACCACGCCCGCGGCGGTCGCCAGGACCAGCGCCCGGCGGGCCCCGCGCGCGGCGGGGTGCCCGCCGTCCCGAAGCGGTATGGCCCGCGCGCGGGCGAGGGTACGGCGTCGCTGGGCGCATCCGCGGCATACGCAGTCGCCCGCGGGCTCGTATTCCTCGAAAGCGGGCATCGGCATCTGCACATGCGTCGGAGGCTGCATCGTCATGCGGGTCCGTCCACTCCCCTGCTCGTCCACTGGTCGACCGGCACCACACCTGATAGCGCATCAGATGTGGACGGCGCAGACATATCGTGCACGATAAACCCCTCGAACGTGGGTTAATCGGACAATGCGGGCGTGGCTGGTCACGAGCACCGCTGGAGGTGGGGTAGAGTTTTCCCTGTCAGCAAGCGCCGCTAGCTCAGTTGGTTAGAGCAGCTGACTCTTAATCAGCGGGTCCGGGGTTCGAGTCCCTGGCGGCGCACAGACGGAAGAAGCCCCTCGCAGCGAAAGCTGCGAGGGGCTTCTTCGTTCCCGGGCCGCGCACGACGCCCACACCGCACCGCCCGCCCCCGCACGGACCGCACCGCGCACGGACCGCACCCGTTCGGCCGCGCTAGACCGGCTTGCCCGGGCGGACTCCGACACCCGTCAGGTAGGCGGAGACCACCACGTTCGCCGTGTACTCCTTGGCCACCTTGTCGTACGTGCCGCCGCAGGTCACCAGCCTCAGCTCCGCACGGCCCCGGACCCGCGGGCCGTACGCCTTGTGCGCGTCGAAGGCCGCTCGCTCGTAGACCCGTACGTCCTCGATCGTGAACTCGGCGACCGACCCGTCCGCGCGCACCACCCGCACCTTGTCACCCGGCTGCGCCGAGCTCAGGCCGTAGAACACCGCCGGCTTGGACCGGGTGTCCACGTGCCCCACCATCAGCGCGGTCCCGGCCGTCCCCGGCTGGGCTCCCCTGCCCCACCAGCCCACCGTGCCCGGCCGGTCGTACGGGGGCGGCTCGATCGCACCGTCCTTGTCCAGGCCCCGGGGGATCACCGGGGCCTGGATGCCTATGGAGGGGACGTCGACGCGCTGCGGCAGGGCCGGGGCGAGCGGCGCGTGCGCGGCCGGCAGCGCCGGGCCCACCGCCCCGCCGCCCTGGCCGGTGAGCGGGGCCGGCGCCACGGTGAGCTGGCGGCCCCACAGCCACAGACCGAGCACCAGCACCGACCAGGCGGCGAAGGTCAGCAGCCGGCCGCCTGCAGAGGTCCTGCCCTCACTCACCACTGCGGCGGCGGCGCAGGGCCAGCGCCCGGCCCGCGACGGCCAGGGTGGCGACCGCGGCGAGGATGGCGCCGATCACCGTGTGCGGCAGACCCGGGCCGTCGTCGGGGTGCTCATTCTTCGCCGACGCGGCGACGGGCTTGGCCGCCTCGGCGAGTTCGGCGGCCATGCCGCCGCCGCCCGCGTGCACCGGCCAGACCGGCGACGCGTGGTGGGACGGGTGGGAGGGGTGGCGGTACGGGGAGATCTGGACGGAGCCGGTGACCTTCTCGTGGCCGTCGCACTTCACCCGGATGGAGTGCCAGCCGGGCGAGGCGTGCGAGCTGATCGTCGCCTCGCCGTGGAGCGGGCTGCGACGGCCGCCCTCGCGACCGTGGAGCTCGACGTCCGACACGAAGACGGAGGACTGGGCCGCTCCCCGGTGACCGTCGCACCCCTGGACACGCAGCTTGACCTGCGATCCGGGGTGGGCCGGGTCCGGGTCGACCGCGACGCTGCCGCGGTTGCGGTCCTCCTCGCCCGCCAGGGCGGTGGACGCGGGCACTGCGGAGAATGCCGCCAGGGCGACGGCCACCCCGGCGGCGCGGACAGCGAACGGAACACTGCGCATGGTGAACCTCCTCGACAAGGAGATTCACGCGCGGCGCGCCGCTCCGCATCCGGAACGACGCCGTACGTGTCAGCCGTACGCCCCAAACGCGGTACGCCCCATCGGCCGTACGCGTCAGACGAGGTCGATCAGATCCGCGATCGAGTCGACCGTCCTGGTCGGGCGGTACGGGAACCTCTCGGTGTCCAGGGCGCTGGTCAGGCCGGTGAGGACGAGGAAGGTCTGCATGCCCGCCTCCAGGCCGGCCAGCACGTCGGTGTCCATCCGGTCGCCGATCATCGCGCTGGTCTCCGAGTGCGCGCCGATGGCGTTCAGGCCGGTGCGCATCATCAGCGGGTTCGGCTTGCCGGCGAAGTACGGCCTCTTGCCGGTCGCCTTGGTGATCAGCGCGGCGACCGCGCCGGTGGCCGGGAGCGGGCCCTCGGTGGAGGGGCCGGTCTCGTCGGGGTTCGTGCAGATGAAGCGCGCGCCCCCGTTGATCAGGCGGACCGCCTTCGTCATCGCCTCGAAGCTGTACGTCCGGGTCTCGCCCAGGACCACGTAGTCGGGCTCGTGGTCGGTCAGGATGTAGCCGATGTCGTGCAGCGCGGTGGTCAGACCGGCCTCGCCGATCACGTAAGCCGTGCCGCCCGGGCGCTGGTCGTCGAGGAACTTCGCGGTGGCCAGCGCGGAGGTCCAGATGTTCTCGACGGGGACGTCCAGACCCATGCGGGCCAGGCGGGCCTGGAGGTCGCGTGGGGTGTAGATGGAGTTGTTGGTCAGTACCAGGAAGGGCTTGCCGGACTCGCGCAGCCGCTTGATGAAGGCATCGGCGCCGGGGATCGGGGTGCCCTCGTGGATGAGGACCCCGTCCATGTCGGTGAGCCAGGATTCGATCGGCTTGCGCTCTGCCACTGGACTGCTCTCCGCTCTCGGTGGCCTGTGACCACTGACCACTGACCTCCGGACTCTGAACTCTGCTCCTCGGCACTCTCGTCCTCGGAACTCTGATCTCTGGTCTGTACCACCCTATCGGGGCCGGGCTGTGGACGTCGGGGCCGTCCACAGCCCGGACTGAAGGGCCGGGATCAGCTCAGGCGGACGTCGTCGACGGTCCAGTACCAGTTGTTGTCGCCGGCGTAGCGGAAGCGGATCTGGACGTCCGTGGCGCCGGCCGGGACCTGGAGCGCCAGGGACTCGGTCTTGGCCACGGCGTCGGCGGTGTAGGACTTCACCACGGTCGGGGCGGCGCCGTTGTAGGAGACCAGGACCTGGGCGGTCTGGCCGGCTTCCTGGCGGTAGTGCGTCTGGTAGGTGAGGGTGTGCGTGCTGCCGCCCGTGACCGCCCACTTGGGCGTGATCAGGGTGGAGTCGAAGGTGCCGGTGTGACTCTTGTCGTCCCACTCGTCGGAGTCGGCGACGGCGAAGACGTCACGGGAGCGGACGTTCAGCTCGCGCCACTGGTCGCGCTGCGCCTGGCTCCAGAACTCGTCGGTCGCGAACGCCCAGCCCGCCCACTCCGTGACACCGCCCGTGCCCATCCGGGAGTTGTCGACGGACCAGCCCGCCGGCGGGGTGTGCGTGAAGCCCTTGGTTCCCGCCGGGATGCCCGTCTCGTCCACCCGCGCCCGGAGGTTCGGTCGCAGGGTGTCGAAGGAGTCGTCATCGGGGGCGTCCAGCGGGACGCCGTCGATGCCGGAGTCGCTGACGCCGACCTGGGCGAGGGCGGTGGCGGCCACGTCGACCAGCCGCACGTCGTCCCGTACGGAGCCTGCCGGGATGCCCGCGCCCCTGGCGATGACGAAGGTGCCGCGCTCCTGGATGGTCGAGCCGCCGTGGCCGCCGGAGTTGGTGTGGCCGTGGTCGGTGGTGACCAGGACCTTCCAGTTCTCCTGGGCGTACGTCGGGCGGTTCTGGACGGCGGTCAGGAGCCGGCCGATCAGCTGGTCCACGCGGCCGACGGCGTCGAGGTACTGCCGGCTGGCGGCGCCGTAGGCGTGGCCGGCCGCGTCGATCTCGCCGAGGTAGACGAAGGCGGCGTCCGGGTTCTGGCCCTGCAGTTCGGCTGCGGCCGCGGCGGCGATCTTCGGGTCCTCCTTGCCGTAGCCGTCGCGGTCGCCCTTGAGGGAGAGCCGCTTGTCCACCTTGGAGGAGAAGATCGGGCCGTTCTGGTCGGTGGAGGTGATGGGCTCCCAGTCGGCGGCCGCGTACGTGTTGAGCGCCGGCTTGGCGTTCTCGATGCGGGTCAGGAAGTCCGGGTACGCGGTGTAGTTCTTGCCGTTGAAGGAGTTGTCCTTCACTCCGTGCTTGTCGGGCCAGACTCCGGTGGCGATGGTTGACCAGCCGGGGCCGGAGGAGGTGGCGGCCATCGGGTGGGCGTAGAGCGTGCTGCGGGCGGTCAGACCCTGGGCCATCAGGCCGTGCAGATATGGCGCGTTGGCGACCTTGACGCGGTCCAGGACGGCGCCGTCGATGCCGATGACGAGGACCTTGCCGACGGAAAGGGGCGCGGCGACAGCCGCTCCGGTGGAGCCGGTGCTTGCGGCGGGGGCCGTGCCTGCGGCGGCGGCGGGGGTGGCGGCGCCGGCGGGGGTGGCGGCGACGGCGGGGGTGGCGGCGCCGGCGGGGATGGCGGCGCCGGCGGGGGTGGCGGCGACGGTCGCGGCGATCAGGGCGGTGGCGGTGGCCGTCGCGGCGATGACGCGTCGTCCGGGCAGGACAGGGGACACGCACTCCTCCTGGGAGCAAGTGAGCGACGAAAGGTGCGGGGACGGGCGGAGCAGAGGGAACGCGTTCCGGGGGCCGGGCCGAAGGGGTGCCCTCCGGTCCGGACCCGTTGTCCCAACGTCACTGTTCTGGGCGTGGGTGGCCAGGAAGTAACCGGTCAGCTTCCGGTTGCCGACTTCCACGCGTCGACGCAGCCGGTGAGTTCTCGGCGATGTCCGCCCAGTTCGGCTTGAAGATCTCCTCCAGGCCGATGAAGTGACGGCCCGGGCGGCGGCCCTGCCGACGCACGCCTTCGGTGGGGCCGGCGAGGGAGAGCGGCTGCACCGGCCTCGTATCGCTCGGCGAGATCCCCGTTGGGGGGAAGCACGCCGCCCTCGCCGAGCTCGCCGAACTCGTCGAGGAGGACGGGCCGCCGGACGCAGGGTCGGACGTACGGGCCGCCGGACGTACGGGTCGGACGTACGGGCCGCCGGACGTGCGGGGACCGGTACGCGGAAATCAGCACGCGGGATCAGTACGCGGGCTCAGCACGCGGGCTCAGCACGCGGCGCGCGGGTATCCACACGCGAGGATCAACGCGTGGGATCGAGGGGGCGTGATCAACGCGGGGAATCGGCGCTGGTATCAACGGGTGGACCCGGGGGGCGACGGCTGGGAATCGAGTGCGATGGGCGGGATCAACGAGTAGGCGTACCGCGTAGCCGCCGGGCGCCCAGCAGAAAGCCGCCTCCCACAGCGAGGGCGGTCACGGCTCCGGCGCCATACGCCCACTCGCGGGGACCGGTCTGGGCGAGGGACCCCGCCTCGGCGGAAACCTCCGGGCCCTCGACGGAGAAGCGGTAGCCGCCCGCCTCGCCGATCCAGTCGCCGTCGTCGCCCTTGCGCTGGACGAGGGCGGCGTCGGCGACGACTTCGCCGAGAGGGGCGTCCTCGGAGAAGGCGAGCCCGACTCTGACGGTCAGGGATCCGCCGGGGCCGACGGTGAAACCGGGGAAGGCGTCGCCGCCGTCGAAGACGGCGATGATCTCGTCGCGGTCGCTGCCCTCCAGGCTGGCGGGGAAGGTGCCGCCGGGCGCGTCGAACTCCATCCGCAAGTGGGCGGGGCGCAGGGTGCGGGCCTTGTCGGCGAAGACGACGATGGGGTGGATGGCCGTGCACTCGGAGTTGGTGGTGTTGGTCAGGTCCAGGTACCAGGTCTGCGGCTCGTCGCCCGTGCGGTACACGGCCGGGCCGCCGCGGATGCGCGCCCCGATCGGGAAGGCGTGGCTCTTCCCGTCACCGCAGGTGGCCTCCGCGCGGGACGGCAGCGCGGGCGCGGGGCGGCCGCCGCCGGCACCGATGTCCGCCCCGGCCGTGGAGGCGGTGGCAGCCACCAGGGCGGAGGAGAGGACGGCGGTGAGGGCAAGGGCTTTGCGCAGTCGCATGGAAGACCTTCGCTGCTCGCCGGACAGGACGATGATCGGACCAGGTGACAATCAGCCCGGCCTGCCCGCACCCTGCCACGCGCCCGCGGCCTTTCACCGCACACCACGCCTGAGTTGTTCCGGTTTACGCCTGATCGGCGTACGGGTCAAGCCGACCTCTCAGCACCTCCAGCCCCGTCGGCGCTTGAGGCGCAAGATCCGGGAGCGGAGCTCCCGGCAACGGCGCCGCACCCTCACGCCCGGCATCATCCACCCGCACGCCCGAACAAAGAGGCCAGCACCAGCTCCGCCGCCCCCTCCGCCACGCCGGCCCCCGCCAGCGCGACCACAGGCCGGGCGGGGTCCAGCGCACGGGCCGCGAGAACGGCCCGGACCCCGGCCACGAAGACCTCCGGCGCCGCCGCCACCACCCGCCCGCCGAGCAGCACACGGTCCACATCCAGCAGCGCGACCAGGTTGGCCGCGCCCTCCCCCAGGATCCGCGCCGCCTCGGGAAGATCACCTCGGGCCACCGCCTCCAGGCACAGCACCTCCAGGCAGCCCCGCGCCCCGCACCGGCACGGCGGGCCGTCCAGCAGGAGCACCTGGTGGCCGAACTCGCCGGCCGCCGAACGGGCGCCCCGGTAGACCCCACCGGCGAGCCACAACCCCGCACCGAGCCCGGTCCCGACGTGCAGGTACACGCAGGTGCGGGACCCGCCGCCGACATGCGCATCCACATCCGCAACCGCATCCGGCCCGGCATCCGCGTCACGCCGGGCATCCGCATCCGGCCATGCGGCCCGGAGCCACGCTCCGGCGGCCGCGGCCGCACCGGCGTTCGTGTCCTTGTCCAGCAGCACTGGGAGGCCCAGCAGCCCTTCCAGCACCCCCCGCATCGGAAAGCCCTTCCAGCTCGGGAACCCCGTCACCCGCCCCATCACCCCGGCCCGGTGGTCGAGCGGCCCCGGTGCGACCACCCCGACGCCCAGGAGCGGCGGCCGCGCCGGGTCTCCGACCCGCGCGACCGCCCGTACGACCGCCTCCACCGCCGCCTCCGGCCCAGCCCCGAAGTCCAGCGGGCCACTGCTCTCGGCGACGGTGCGGCCCGCCAGGTCCACGCGTACCGCCCGGAGCCCGTCGCGGTCCAGGTGCACTCCGACCGCGTGACGGACGTCCGGCACCAGCCGGAGCAGGGTGCGCGGCTTGCCACCCGTGGACGCCGCGCGGCCGGCCTCCGCGACCAGTCCGTCCGCGACGAGCCGCGCCGTGATCTTACTGACGGCCTGCGGGGTGAGACCCGTACGGGCCGCGAGTTCGGTGCGCCCCAGACCGACCGGGCCGGCGCCGCGCAGCAGATCCAGCAACAGCGCCTCGTTGTACCCGCGCAGCGCCGGCAGGTTCGCCCCGCCACGACTCTCCTCGCTACCCCTGTTCACTCGCCCATTGTCCACCTTCCTTGCACTTCGGCAACACTGTTGCCAAAGTGGTCTCCATGAGCACCTCCGCCCCCAGCCCCTCCGCCACTGCGACCGGCCCCCTCCGCGTCGGCCTCATCGGCTACGGACTCGCCGGTTCCGTCTTCCACGCGCCCCTCGTGGCCGCCACGGACGGGCTCGACCTCGACACGGTCGTCACCTCCGACCCGGCCCGGCAGGCCCAGGCCCGTAAGGAGTTCCCCGACGTCCACGTCGTCTCCACCGCCGACGAGCTGTGGCGGCGGGACCTCGACCTGGTCGTGATCGCCTCCCCCAACCGGACGCACGTCCCGCTCGCCACCACCGCCCTCGAAGCCGGCATCCCGGTGGTCGTGGACAAGCCGATCGCCGCCACCGCCGCCGAGGCACGCGCGCTCGCAGCCCTCGCGGACCGCAGCCGAACCTTCCTCTCCGTCTTCCAGAACCGTCGCTGGGACAACGACTTCCTCACCCTGCGCCGCCTCCTCGCCGACGGTGACCTCGGCGAGATGCAGCGCTTCGAGTCCCGCTTCGAGCGGTGGCGCCCGCAGTTGAAGGGCGGCTGGCGCGAGTCGGGCGCCCCGGAGGAGATCGGCGGACTGCTGTACGACCTCGGCAGCCACGTCGTGGACCAGGCCCTGGTGCTGTTCGGTCCCGCCGTACGGGTCTACGCGGAGACCGACTCGCGCCGCCCGGGCGCCGAGACGGACGACGACACCTTCGTCGCCATCACGCATGCGAACGGGATCCGCTCCCACCTCTACGTCAGTGCGACCACCGCCCAGCTCGGCCCGCGGTTCCGCGTGCTGGGCTCGCGGGCCGGCTACGTCAAGTACGGCCTCGACCCGCAGGAGGGCGCCCTGCGGGAGGGGCTGCGACCGGACGCGGACCTGCCGTGGGGCGAGGAGCCCCCGCACCTGTGGGGACGGCTGGGCTCCGGCGAATCCCCGCTGACCGGCGGCGGGACCCCGGTGCCGACCGAGCAGGGCGACTACCCGGCGTACTACGCCATGGTGGCCGCCGCCCTCCGCGAGGGCGGACCCAACCCGGTCACGGCAGACGAGGCCGCGCGCTGCCTCGACGTACTGGAGGCGGCCCGCAGGTCGTCCCAGGAGGGAGTGGTGGTGGAGATTCCCGCCACCCCGTCCGATTCGGCGTGAAACTCGGCCCCCCGGGGCCGCCGGGAAGACCGCGGGCGAGACGCCCGCGGGACGCGAAGCCCGGGGACAAGGAGCCCGGGGACAAGGAGCCTGGGAACAAGGAGCCTGGGGACAAGGAGCAGGCCGAGAAGGACGATGCTGACGGGACCCCCGGGCCGGAGCTGAAGAAGGCCGCCATCGCCGCACTCAAGGGCACGGCCGCGGACCGCGTCGAGGTCCTCAAGACCGGCCGGCACGAGGCGCGCGCCAAGGACAAGGCCGCCGAGGACGCGGCCAAGGACACGGGCAAGGACGAGTCCACCGGCACGGGTACGGGTACGGGGACGGGTACGGGGACGGGTACCGACTCAGGGACCGGTACGGGCGCGGGCACGGCCGTGCCACGCAGGTCGTCTCCACGGGCACCGCCAGTGGCAACGGCAACGGCAACGTGTCCGCGGTCGGCGGGTCCGGCCCGCTCGCGAACACGGGCGCCGGCGCCGGCGCCGAGAACGCCTGGATTCGCCGGCGGCGCCGCCGCCGCACTCGCCGCGGGCGCGGGCCTGGTGCTCGCCAACCGCCGTCACCGCACCGCGGCCGAGAGCTGAGCACACCGCGCGGACGCGGAAGGGGGGCTGCCTGGGGCAGCCCCGCCCCTTCCACATCCGTCCCCGTTACGCGCTCTTGAACTCCTGGCGCTGACGGCCCAGGCCCTCGATCTCCAGCTCCACGACGTCGCCGGCCCGCAGGTACGGCTTCGGCTCGGCCTGGCCCATGGCCACGCCGGCCGGCGTACCGGTGACGATGACGTCGCCCGGGTACAGCGTCATGAACCGGCTCAGGTACCGGACGACCTCGCCGACCGGGAAGATCTGGTCCGCGGTGTTGCCGTCCTGCTTGAGCTCGCCGTTGACCCACAGCTTCACGTCCAGGGCCTGCGGGTCCGGGATCTCGTCGGCGGTGACCAGCCACGGTCCGAGCGGGGTGAAGGTCTCGCAGTTCTTGCCCTTGTCCCACGTGCCGCCGCGCTCGATCTGGAACTCGCGCTCCGAGACGTCGTTGACCAGGACGTAGCCGCCGACGTGGGCGAGGCCCTCCTCTGCGGACTCCAGGTAGCGGGCGGTGCTGCCGATGACGACCCCGAGCTCGGCCTCCCAGTCGGTCTTCACGCTGCCGCGCGGGATCAGCACGGTGTCGTCGGGGCCGCCCACGGTGTCCGCGGCCTTCAGGAACAGGATCGGCTCGGCCGGCGGCTCCGCGCCGATCTCCGCCGCGTGCCCGAAGTAGTTCAGCCCGATGCCCACGACTTTGCCGATGCGGCCGACCGGCGCGCCGATCCGCAGCCCTTCGGCGCCCAGGACCGGAAGCTCGCCGGACTCTGCCGCGTCCCGCACCCGGGAGAGCACGGAGTCGTCGGCGAGCACGCTGCCGTCCACATCCGTGATCACGCCGGACAGGTCACGCAGGGTCCCGTCCTGGTCGAGCAGCGCAGGGCGCTCCGACCCGACGGGTCCGACACGCAGCAGCTTCATGGGCATTCTCCCGTGGTCGTGGGTGGTCGGCCCATGGGCATGCCCCGGGCCGGACGATGGGTTGCGGCCATCGGAGGATTGGCTGATCCTCCAAGAAGTCCACCCAATCCGCAAGACCCTGTTCACAGACTGGAACGCGCACCTCCGACGGCCTCCCGCTCCGCGCGCTCCTTCTCCTCCGCCCGTTCCTTGCGGTGCTGGAGCCAGATCCGCTCCACGACCGACCACGCGGTGGTGGTCAGCATGTAGAGCCCGGCGGCCAGCGGCATGACGGCAGCCGTGATCAGCGTCGCGAACGACAGCAGGGGCAGTACGCCGCCCAGCTTGCGCATGACCTCCTGCTGCTCGGCGCTCAACTCGGCCACGCCCCCGCCCCGGCCGCCCCGGCCTTGACACCCGACTTGGCCCCGGGCGTGGTCCCGTTCTTCGTCCCGTTCTTCGCCCCGCTCTTCGTCCCGCTCTTCGTCCCGCTCTTCGTCCCGCTCTTCGCCCTGGCCATGGCGTTGGAGCCGGCGCGGCCGACCGGCCCGGCCGGGGCGGACGCAGCCGCACCCGGAGCGGAGGCAGCCGCAGTGGCCGCAGCGGCAGCAGCCACGGCCGCCGCCCTACGCCCCCGCACCGCGCTCCACGTGGCCACCGCCGCAATCGCCCCGAACAGCCCGAGGAACACCAGCCCCTGCGCCCCGAATAGACCGCCGTCCGCCAGCGCGTCGCTCCACCGCGCCCCCAGCGGCGCGGCGAACAACCGGTGCCCGAGGAGCTCACCCCCCGAGGTGAAGGCCCGGTACATCAGGAAGAACACCGGCAACTGCAGTAGTAGCGGCAGCATCCCCGCCACCGGGGTCGCCCCGCGGAAGGCGGCCCGGCTCAGCGGGTACAGAGCGAGCCGTACGAGCACGGTGAACAGCACGATCGCGGCAGCGGTCGCGGACTCGGCCAGCACCGGTTCGAGAAACCGGCCCAGCTCAGCAACAAGATGGGGGAAAACGGACACGTGGGCCCTCCGAAGGGTCTCGTCGAACGTCGAAAGAACTGCATTTCGGCGTGACGACCCGCGAGGGGCGACAACAGTGATCAGTCAGAAGAAGGCGACAAGTCGAGCAGTACTCCTGCGCGCCCCTACGCGGCCGTCGGGACGAGACGGCCGGGCGCCCTGGGCCTCGACCGGCCCGAGGCATCGGGATCACGCTGCGGCAGGAACGCCGTGCGCTGCTCGCGGTCACGGATGGCGGTGCGTATTCGGTGGGGCGGCACGGGCCGCACGAGCCGTGCGGCGGCGGCCAGGGCCTCGGTGCCCACGGCGACGGTCGCGGCGAGGGCGACCACCACGGCGCCCAGCCCCGCCTCCCCGGCGAACAGCCCGAGGACTCCCCCGAGCAGCACCAGCGAGAGCAGCGTCCGCGCGAGCAGGGTGAAGGACGGCGAGGACAGCGAGAACAGCCCGCCACGTCGTTGCCGAGCCATGCAGACCTCCCCCTCTCCTGCTCCCACGCACGAACTCCCGTACGACACTGATCGTAACCGGGCCCGCTGACAAACGGCCGCGACGGCCTCAGCACGACTACTCACGACGACGTGAGGGTCCCCCACACCACCAGGCGGTACTTGGAGCTGTACTCGGGCGTGCAGGTCGTGAGCGTGATGTACGCGCCGGGCTCGCTGTAGCCGTGGTCCGCCTTCACCAGGCTGCGCGGCACGGGCGCGATCACCCCGGTGTCCCGCTCGGTCGTCTGGCTCAAGATCTTCCCGACCACGTACGTGTACCGCCGCCCCCGCACATCGACCACGAGCTCGTCCCCCGCCCGCAGCCGGTTGATGTAGCGGAACGGCTCACCGTGGGTGTTGCGATGCCCGGCCAGCGCGAAGTTCCCCTGCGCCCCGGGCGGTGCGGTCCCCGGGTACTGCCCGGCGTACCCCTTGTCCAGCACCGCCCGCTTGTCGATCCCCTGCGCGACGGGCACGACGAGCCCGAGACGCGGGATGCGCAGGACCGCATACGCCTGGTCCCGCGCCGGCGGCATGGCGGCGGGACGGGGGGGCCGGGAGGCGGCGGGCGGCCCGGGGGTCTCCTCGGGCGGAACACCTGAAACCGCCGGACCGCCGGGATCTACGGGGGCCCCGGAATCGGAGTCGGAGTCGGAGTCGGAGGGCGCAACGGCCCCGGGAACGGATTCACCGCTCCCATCCCCCTCACCGTCCGCACCCCAGGCCCGCTCCAGGGCCTGGACCTGCTCCTGCGCGGCGACCGCGGCCTGCCGATTGGTCCACCACACCTGGTGCACCACCAGCAACAACACCACCACACCCACCGTGACGGTCAGCTCGGCGGCCGCCCACAGCGCCCCCAAGAGACCGGCCCGGCGCGCCCGCCGGCCGCTCCCCTGCACCACCACGCGTACGCGATCTCGCACGGCGGCACCTTAAGACCTCCCCCCTCAACTGACCAGCCGCAGTACGGTGTGAACCATGCGCCCCGACACGCCTGCCGAGCACATCGCCGAAGCCGAGCGCCTCATCCGCACGGCGACCCGCTACCCCGAGGACCAGGAGCCCTTGCTCCTCCAGGCCGCGGCCCATCTCGAACTGGCCGACGCACGCGACCGGGCGAGCGCCCTGTACGACCAGCTCCTCTCCTCCACACCGTCCGACCCCCAGCTGATCAAGGCTTTGCAGGCGGCGAACCTCTGGGAGTACGGCCACGAGGCGGAGGCCCGCGCCCTCATCTCGGGCATCCGCGCCGCCTCCCCGAAGGACCCGGCGCCGTGGGAGGTCATCGCGGAAGCCCTGGAGGCCCACGACGAGTTGGAGGCCTCGCACGACTGCTTCACGGAGGCGGCGACCCTGCTCATCGCGGAGGACGACCCGCTCACCCCGGCCACCACCGCCCTCCTGACGGGCCGCCACCGCGTACGCCGCCTCCTCGGGCGCCCGCACGACGACTGGGACATGGTGGCCGACACCCGCCACATCGGCCCGATCCCCCTCGACGAACTCCACGACCCGAAGCGCATCTGGGCCCTGGGCTCCGACGACCCGACCGAACTGCGCGCCGAGATCGCCCGCCTGCGCGCCGAACTGGGCGACCGCCGCGCGGCCCTCTCCCGCCCCTTCCCGGTGGCGATCCTCCACTGGCCTGCGCGCGAGCTGGCGGAACTCCTCACGTCGTACCCCACCCTCGCCTCGGAGTACCCGTCGCACGAGGT
This sequence comes from Streptomyces sp. NPDC054849, assembly GCF_053610945.1. NCBI lineage: Bacteria > Bacillati > Actinomycetota > Actinomycetes > Kitasatosporales > Streptomycetaceae > Streptomyces > Streptomyces sp. NPDC054849. Next base: position 86,447 of record NZ_JBSGZI010000010.1, on the reverse strand, counting down.
CCACCTGAGGCAGATCGAAACCTCCCTCCGCGCCCTCGCCGCCTCGGGCACCACGAACCTCGGCATCGTCACGGCGAGCGTCCCGTCGTACGAGGCCTTCGCAGCCTCCGAGAAAACCTCCCCGGCCTCCCCCAGCCTCCTGGCCGAATACGCCACGACCCTGGCAGCCCGCGGCAAGGCCACCCCGTGGCCCCCCACCCCCACCACGCCCTGCTGGTGCACCTCGGGCAAGCCGTATGCGGAGTGCCACGGCGCGACACCCGATTTCGATCACGGCCAGCCGTGATCCGATTGGCAAGCGATCACCGGTGCCAGACATTCGCCGACTTGAAAGAAGGTCAGCGCAGTGAGGTTCTCGCCTCCAGCCGGAGCATGCGGACGAGATGGTCGAGCTCCGGCTCCGTAAGCGAGTCGACGTCGAGAAAGGCCGTCAGACGAAGAAGCCGCATGAGGCTCTCTCGAAAAATGGCGCGCGACGTCACGGCACCGTCACCGGTACGTTCGGCGTCCCGTTGGCCTCTTACCACAGCACGGACGAGTGCCGGTGATGCAGCGACGGACCCACGTCTGGTCATGACCTGGTCTATGTCCGATTCCCCCAGAACAGGCAGAAGACGATAGGGCTCCGGAGCTTGAGGCTCATGCAGAACATGAGCACGCGTCCAGAGCCGGGCCAGAGCGTGGCGCGTGAGATCCATGCCCTTGAATCGGTCGGCCTGGTACTTCCCGTCCGGCTTGGCCTGCCACCGCCAGACGCAAACGTCGGGAAGCAGCACCAGTGCAAGGAAGGCCCATACCTGACGCTGTGCGGCCTCTCCGGGCACCATGAGGCTCTGCTCATGGAGGATCCTTGCGGTCTGTTGGTCGAATGAATTGCGCTGCGCACTACTTGGCGCATCGGGGAAACCTTCGTCTTGAGCTGCTGCCAAGATCGCACGGCGAAGGCCGTCGAGTTCGTCCCGGGTAACCCGCCTACCGCCGGTGGCTGCGAAGACCGAGCGCGGAGAATGGGTGGCGACCATCTTTTGATGAGCTCCGACATCGTGGTTGTGCAGCTCCGCAAATAGCCTGTTGGCCTCTCCTGGCAACAACCTCGGGTACAGAACGCTCACCGAACCGCCTCTCGAGGGAAGCCGACACCCTTATGTACATATGCACGAAATCGCGAGGGGTCCCCCCTGCGCTCATCTCGGAGCCGCTTGATCGCCATCGCAGGTGTTTCCGTGGGGTTGGCGAGATATATTCGCACTAGAGATCGAACGAGGCCGGCCATCGTCAACTCCTCCTCCGACTCCGCCGCAGTCTGATCTTCGTCGAAGGCCTCGTCGTCCAGAGCCCGCCCGACGAGGTCCGTCACGACGTCGATGCCCAAGGTGTCCCACAGCAACGCCGTGGCCTCGCCGTCGTGGGATTCGAGAGCCCTCTGAATCGCTGCGTTGTCCGTGTTGAGAAGTACGAGCAGGCTGCCCATCGCGGCTTGCTGCCAGTCTCCGCCGTCCATGCTGACGTACCAGGCTGCGCCGTGCGGAAGCCCGGCTTCCGTGAAGGAGACAGGCGCGGTGGGAAGCAATCCGGCTGTCCCCTCCAGGTGGACCCTGACCTGGTCGTTCCACAGAATCGAGCCCGCCCGGCGCGGAACGAAGGGCTGGTCCGTATGAACGTCTTCGGCGAGCTCGAGGAGGGTCTCGATGGTGACGACGCCGCCCAAGTCCCCACCCGACGCAGCCACCTCGATGACGGTGACGTTCTGTTGACTGTGCGCGGGCAACTCTCTCTGAAAGGCCGGGTAGCGAAGTCGGGACGAGGACGGCCAGTACCGAACGCATAGTCGCAGCGGAGCGCTTTCAGGAAGGCCGCAGTCCTCACGGATTCCCGCAAGGTCCAGGTGCACCACGCGGGCCAGGTGAAGATCCGTGCTGTAGTCCCATGCAGGCAGGACGGCCGAGAGGGGTTGGCCGGTCGCCCCGCCGGTCCGCCAGGCTTCTGCCTCGATACGGTTCAACGGCCGCCGGTACGGCCACGCCTGCACACTCATACCTGGCCCGTCACGTTGATGTCGAGAACCGCGTCGGGGACGGCGTTCACGATGAGCTCTACCTCCACGAGACCCTCGGAGTGGTACAGAACTGCACCTGGAACGATGCATCCCGTCGCCAACCGCCAGCCGTGAACGCTCGGCTGGATCGCCCCCTTCGGGGCAGAGTTCTCGGTGATGCCTTCACCGGTCACAACCTTGGTGTGGCCTTCATTGCGACCCGAACCGTGCAACCTGACCCGCTGAACCAGAACGGGTCGCCCATCAAGGACCTCGAAGCGCGGCGAGGAGATCAGGGTCGGCCTGCGAGTGGCGGTCGTACGAGACCGCACGCCGCTCGGCGTGCCACCCGCGATCGGGGTACTGGCTGCATCCCCTCCATGAGCGCTCTCCCCTGGCTGCCAACCAGGCCATGCATCTTCGTTCTCCCCGGTGGCCGGCGTCTCCGCCGTCGGAGGCTCCGGCCTGGTGGACGTTCCCGGACGGGGAGCGACGTCGATAACGGCCGTACCCGTGCCTCCAGGGCCTGCAAGCAAGTGTCCCAGCCGCTGAGCGACCGAACCTACGGAATAGTCACCGATCTTGAACGCCTTCTTGGCCGTGGCGCCGCTGATGGCGTCACAACGCTCTTTAAGCCTTCGCCCGAGGGTTCGCACGAACGTCGCCTCATGCCCCTTCAGCTGCTGATAGGCCCAAGCGTCGTGCGTGGGTGGCTCAGAACGCGCAAAAACGGGATCGAGTTCTTCGGAGACCCTGAAGACGCCCGCATACCCCACGTTGGGATTGGGGCGTTCTGGGCCTTCGTAGTATCTGGTCACGAGCTCCGGCCCCCGGATCAAGCAGACATGATGAGGCGCTCCCTCGATGCCCAGATCACGGGCCGCGGGCGACGTCACTGTCGCCGCATAGGTGAACTCGTAAGCGAAGTCGCCCAGCTCCTTCTGCGGCCGAAGACAACTGAGTACCTCGCCTCGCCCCATGACCGTCTTACGGTAGGCATCGGCGAAGAAGGCCAGCGTCGGATCCGTTGCAGGACTCGGCACCTCGATCTCGACACCATTCGCCGTGACTGCCACGGACATGCGGGCTTCTCGTTCTTCCAGCATGATCGGCCAGAGATTCCAGGCGGCTGCGTCGGCCAGGTAGGTGCCTGCCTCGTTGGTGTTCATCTCCTCAGGCGACTCGGTGTCCGGCAGCGTCGGATCGGTCAGGTCGGGATCGACGATGACCACTGTCGTGCCCGTATCCTCCGCACTGAACGTCGGAAGGCCGAGACGTCGGGCCATATCGTCCGCGGCCGCATCCTGTAGCGGCTCGCAATGGTCGGACCCCGACTCGCCCCACCAATGACGGCCGGTGAAGCGTGCGCCGCCATGCCAGAACGCCTTGCGGATCGCCGCCCCGATGAAACGCGACTGCAGCACTCCGTCCTCACGTCGGAACCGTGTGTACACGAATGTGCAGCCCACCTTGGATGTCAGGAAGAAGGCCCCCTTGCCGTAGCCGAAGGTTCCGCCCGTCGCACTCTGCTGCTGTTCTCCATCTCGGTCGCCGCTGTTCAAGACGAAGCGAAGCCATTCCCGCCGCATGCTGTAACCGGCGTCCGAGCGGGTGGGCCCTCCTAGCCCTTTGGTCCCTCGGTCCGAGACCGCGAGATAGCGAATAGAGGAAGCCTGTGAAAGCCTCCTGAACGCCCCGCCGACATCACCTGTCTGCGGTATACCCTCAGCGAACAGCCGCCGCCACTCTCCGATATGCGCAGCACCGACGCTGCTCAGATCGAGGCGGAATCGCACGACGGCCTGGTCACGGCACCTGGCGTCCCACGAGTTCTGTGCGGCTTCGCGTACCAAAATCGTTAGACGAGACAGTTGCGGCCGACCCAGTTGGCCAAGCAGCCCGTCGGCGGTGATGCCGCCGTCCGCGCGAAACGGCTGGGAGTACCAGGTGTAGGAATTCAAAATTCGGACGCCAGTCGGTCGAGAGCGACGATTCGGTCTGCTCTGGCGGGAACGTTGTCAAGGTCGACGAGATACTCGACACCACTGACACCGGTAGGCGCGGCACCCTTGATGAAGCCTTCTGGAACTATTCTGGGAAATGCTTCATCCACCTCATACCAGCGTTCGTCAGTCGACTCGAAGCGAGTGTCCGTCACAGCGGCATCGACCTCCGCCGTGATGCCGAGAGCAACGAGCCGTGCGTCCAACACGTCCACTGCCGCGGCCTTGTCGCGACAAGAGTCGATGAGGTCGCGAATCGATCTGCCCACCGACCCAGAGGAGATCACAACGCGGAACCATGCGAGATGAAGGGTCCCTGTCGTGGGGACTTCCAACTGGTCGACACCATGGATTCGAACAATTCGACCACCGGACGATGTGGTCGCCTTGACTTCGATCGCATGATGCGTGCTGCGAAAATCCTGAGCGCACCCGGTCGGCCCCTGCCACGCCGCCACAGCAGTAGGTCGCACAACCAGCAGTCGCTCCAAAACCGTGAGTTCAGCGAAGAGCCCAGCGAGGCGCGGCACCGTCCAGTGACCCGGCTGCCCCCCAAGCAGGAGACGCCAGAAGTTCAGGGTCTGAGCGATGCGGAATGGCGCGCCTTGCGGCTCCGCGGCGACTCTGGCACACACATCGGCGACGAGTCCGGTGAAGACGCCTGCGAGGTCCCGACGCCGGCAGACGAGGTCGGCGAACCGGACCGGCATGTCGTCCACGAGCAAGACCCTGCTGGCAAGGTGCACGCCCGCGCTACGCCGGTCGTCGTCCAGCCGATCGGTCCGCGAGATGGGAACGAGCAGATGCCTCATGCCTTCGGCATCACGACCAAGCCTGACAGACCCGTAAGGTGTGGCGATCTGCAGCTCGGCAGACACCATGAGGGCAGGGGCGGATCGAGACTCATCGTCCAGCCGGGCCCATAGAAGCTCCAGCGTCTCTCTGAATCGGGCGGTGGCCGAGGATATCTCGGGTGGCATGGTCACGCGTTACCCTCTGTGTCGCCGTCGAGGTCTTGTTCGAGCACGGACACGTCCTCGGAGTCGTCCTCCCCGGCCGACGGGAAGACTTGGCGTAGATCTGCTGCCACGTAGTCGTATTCGACCGCCGCGTCTCCCCGGCTGGGTCGGGGGAAGACCAGCGCAGCCCCCCAGACGACATCGCCAGGCGCGTCGAGCGGGGCGCGGCCTGTGATCCTCGTCATCTCGCCGTTCCGGCTGCGCACCGGTACTTCAGACCTGGCATCGATCGGATAAAGGAGGACGAGGCCTCGCTCTGGCTGCTGCTGGACTCTCAACTCCTGCAGTCTGCTTCGGTTCACCGCCCCCTCCCCTTGAGGGAGCTGTAGGTCCAGTGCCTCATCTCGCGAGCCGGTGAGCGTCTTGATGTCGGCGACGTCATCGGAGGAAGTCCCGGTGATACGGGTACGGGTGACCGGGGCGACGACTACGCCGCCCGCAAGTGAGAGTGGTGTGGAATCGGCACCAACGGCGTTTCCTATGACACCGACGTTCCAGGACGACAGTGCGCCCTGCTCGTTACGCCGCTTGATGTACTCCCTCATCAGATCCGCAGAGGCCTCGACCGACTTGGGGTGAAATTCATAGGACCCGATGAAGTCGAGCACATGGTCGATCGGAACCTCGCGCCACAAGGCGCGGCCGGCCTTCACTGTCCGGTCGGCCCGACCGATGCTGGAAGCGGCGTTGAGAAGACCGAGGACGGCTTCCGAATTTCTCGCATGCCACTTCGACGCATCATCGACGGGCCGACATGGGAAGTAGTGCGATTCAATGAGTTGCCCACCGTAGGAAGCCGCTGTGCGAACCGCCGCGCCGGCCTTGGACGGAGCTGTCACTCTCATCTTCGGGTGGCACCGGATGCGGACGGCCAGTTCAAGGGGGGACTTATGTTCCGTGAGGTACCGATCGATCTCCTTGCGCATCTCCTCCTCCACCGTGGCCAGGTGCGTGAACCAGCGTCGGGTCTCGGCTGGCATGAAGATCCTGGGCAGGTCCGCATAGCCAGGCCGGTAGCCGAACCAGCGCCCCATCTGAAGGAGAGTGTCGTACACATTCGAGGACCGCACGAAGAAACTGACGACGAGTCCTTCGAGAGTGAGCCCACGCGAGAGGGTGTTGCCGCCGACCGCGATGACGTTCACCGGCCCTGATTCGTAATCGAGCCGATCATTACTCCGGTAGTGGTCCATCACGATCTTGGTCGTCTCCACAACGCCTGCCAAGTACCCAATCGCCGCCTCGAAGCCTCCGGCGAGGATGTCGAAGCCGGCAGGATCAACCCGTGCAGCCTCGTCTTCCCAGAGCAGTCGAAGTTCCTCGAGCAGCTCGGGGTCTGCTTCTGCGAGACCGAGAACCACATCCTCCCTCAACGCACTGAGGGGGGCGCCATAAGAGTCGTGGACACGAGTGTCGGAGTGTGCGTGGACGAGCATGGAGGAATGTTGGTCCTGCTGCCCGCGCGAATGTCGGACGGCGGTGGCCAGCCAGAACCAGAGTACTGCTCGACGAAGGGACTCGGTGATGACGGGCGTGAACCCTGCGACGGCCGACTGCCTCTTGGGGCGCAGGTCATCCAGTTCCGTGTCCCGAATCGTCCGGATCAGGTCGAGTCCGCCCGGCACCTCTGCCGGGTCCTCCCCGTCAAGAGGGTGGCGACCGAACAGAGTCTCCGGCCCCTGATATCCCTCGCCTCGCGGCAGGCTCAGGATGAAATCCCGCGGGTAGAAGTCCTCGTGGTCGCGAGGGTCGGTCAGTAGGTTGGCGAATGGCGTCGCCGTGTATCCCACGTAGCAAGACTTCGGCAGTCGCGTGATGACATCCCTGATGAGGGGGTTGATGCGACGGGTGGCCAGTGTGGCCTGGTCCGCCTCGTCGTCAATGATCAACGTCGGACAATTGCCAAGTTGCTCCTGTGCCTGCTCGAGCCAGTCACGCAGCTTCCGGAGGACGACAGCGTTCTTCTTGACAACCAGCAGAAGCGTCTGATCCTTCGAGGCCAGGAACGACTGAGCGTTCGGCGGCGGGACGAAGTCACGCTCCGTGCTTGTGATCTGATGCCACGACGGCTTATTGAGGGTCACAACGTCACGAATGAGCCGTGCCTGCGTCTGACGCCGCAGGGCGTTGTGGATCCCCGATAGGACGATGAACATCCGGTAGCCCCGGTCTGCGGCCTTGCAGACGACTCCGGTGAAGTTACTCGTCTTTCCTGATTGCACGTGCCCTACGACAAGACCCCGCGACCGAAAGGCGGGAGTCGCCGGATGATCAAGCATCGCGACGACTCGCGTTGACGCCTCATCTATCTTCTGTGTGGAGTCCGGCCCGAGCGAGCGACGGAGGATGCCTTCGAATGCAGGCCAGTTCTTGTCGTCAGGCCGAGGTCCCGTGTACCAGGGAAGAGCGTTCTCACGTCCCAGTGCGAGCGGCTCCCTCAGGCTGGCGATCCGAGTGGTCTCGACGTCATGCCGCCGGAGAAGCTCTTCGATCACGTGGTCGGGAACGAACAAATCTCGCAGTTCCTGCGTCACCTGATGAGGGAGTGCCGTGTCCAGCCTGGTCTGAAAAATCTTCCACGCCGCCTCGATGCGCGGATCTTCCATGATCGCTCCTGATGCCCTGAGCCGACGCACGTCCGGACAACCACGATCCGACTCGACGAAGACTGGTTCGTGATCACACGATAATGAGGAAGACCCCGCGGCGGTACCGAATCATCGTGATCGTCCCCGCTCGGCGGCCTCCGCCATCTCGACCACGCGACGGCCATACGTCTCTATGACTCGTCTCACCGCCACCTGGATCTCTTCGTGCTCCCAAATGCGCAGAACCTCCCAGCCGGCATCCGCAAGCAGACGGTCCGTCTCCGCGTCGCGTGCGCGGTTCACTCGCACCTTGTCCGCCCAGTATCCGGCGTTCGTCTTGGCCCGGGTGTGGTGTTCAGGGCACCCGTGCCAGAAGCAGCCGTCGAGGAAGACCGCGAGTCGGACCCGCGTGAAGACCAGGTCGGCCGTGCGTCGGACGGTGGGCAAGGGTCGAGCGGACACCCGATACCGAAGCCCTGCCGCGTGCACGGAACGCCGGAGCTCGAGCTCAGGTCTCGTGTCACGGCCCTTGTTGGCACGCATGCTGCGACGCACGCCCTCGCTCGACGCCCATGAAGCGCCGGCATCAGCTGAGTTCATACGAACCCGCTCACCCACTGAAGCCTCCCTCCCCGGCCGAATCGTCGCTCGCACCACACCCGCGGGCGCCCCTCAGGACAGGTGTTCGCCGATGTGTCGGGCCAAAGCCTCGGCCATTTCCACCGGCACCGCGTTTCCGATCTGCCGACCGATCTCCGCCTTCTTTCCGCACCACTTGAACTCATCCGGAAATCCCTGAATTCGCGCCGCCTCGTAATGAGTGATGGCGCGGTCCTCCACGGGATGCAGATAACGCCCCTTCTCGGGCTTCCAGAATTCGGTGCGGATCGTCACAGACGGCTTCTCCCACCGAAGTCGTCCCATCACATCCCCAGCACCCCCACGGAATCCCTGCCAGCAGGGTGCTTGAAGTTCGAAGGGAATGTCGTGGCGATTTCCACCCGGAGGAATGGCTTCGAACCTTTTGCGCGAGAGATCGATATAATTTCGAGTGATGTGCATTTCCTGAGCCGAATAGGTCCCAGGAACCACCCCACCGAATACCTTGAACTCTCGCCCTACCGGAAGTTCCACGTGTCCTTCCGGCACAGTCGCTTCGATGTCACCGATAGCGTCCTTCACCGTGCGCCAAGCAGCCTCCGTCACCTGCACACCGGGCAAGAAAATCTGATCGATGTCTTTACGGGTACCGATGATGATCGTGCGCTTCCGCAGCTGCGTGGACCCGAAATCGGTCGCACGGAGCACCGCCGCATCGATCTGATAATTCTCGAGGAGCTTCCCGGGCTTCAGCTCGTCCCTGAGGGACTGGAATTGGTGAGTCTTGAAGAAGCGATCCACGTTCTCCATGAGAAACGCCTTCGGTTGAACCTTGTGCAAGGTCTCCACATAGCGCTTCCAGAGGTCATTACGCTCATCATCATCACGCTTGGAACCGAGGTTCGAGAAACCCTGGCAAGGCGGACCACCGGTGACCACATCGGCCTCAGGGAGATCACCTTCTACCCATTTCGCAATATCCCCCTGGAAGATGTGATCTTCACCGAAATTCGCAGCATACGTCGCCGCTGCCGCTCGATCCAGCTCCACGGCAGCCACAGGCCGGAAAAACCCGGACCTGCGAAAACCTTCAGAGATTCCACCACAGCCGGCAAAGAGATCGATGACTCGGTACGGCGCCACCACATCCGACGAATTGTGAGGACTCGCCACTCCTAATCGACCTCCGATGAATTCCCTGCCGCAGGAATCTGGTCTACCAATAACGGATAATAATGATGCAACAGTCTACCGGATCGACTCCAGCTCCGGCTACCCTGCCATCCGATCGAACTAACCCGCCGGCCACACCGGTTGCCGAGATCAACCCCTGAGCCCGGCATCGACGTCAGCGACCTCCGACCGACGCAGATCTCCCTGTTTTCCCTACCCGTCCGACCATGGCGGCAGAACGTGGTCGGCCGAAGGCCAGTGCTCGAGAATCTACTTGTAAAATAAACGCGCTCCGATCCCGAAAATCCTCATAGAGAGCTCGTGGACCGCATCGCAACCCAAGGCGGCTCGCCGGCCGGGGCCGAAGATGGGAACGCAAGCTTAGGGCGCACTGGCGGTGTGGGGCTTACTCGCGCCGAAAGTCTAGGGACTGCCGAGGCGAGACGCACCGGTGTGCCCCTACGCCGCATCCACCTCGGCCTCCTGGTGAGTCTTGTCGTTCGCAGGCTGCCCCGTACACTCCCCGGCGTCAGGGACAGCTGACCGCATAGCAGTCCACCCCACGGCTAAGACTCATTCATCCGGTGACGGGAGCAAACCGCAGGTATCCGGGCTCAGCGCCCTTCGTCCCCGCGCTCAGGAGTGTTTCCACTAGGGTGCCATCCGACGCACCGGGGCGAGGCACCCCCCAGGCCGAATCCCGTAAGCGGTGGCGTCCCTGCGACAGTGCGGCTCCGGGCTCCTAGGATGGGGATGGTTCGCCGTTGTCGCCAGGGTGTCAGGGGGCGTGATGGGGCAGGACGGGGCGCTCAGGCTTCGTATGGTGCGGGTGTTTCCTGCGGCGCCCGGGGTGGTCTTCCAGGCCCTGACCGATCCCGTGGAGCTCGCGAAGTGGTGGGGGCCCGACGGGTTCGTCATCCCTCGGTTGGAGAGTGATCTGCGGCCCGGTGGGGTCTATCGGATCGAGATGCGGCCGCCCGAGGGGGCTTCGTTCTTCCTCACCGGCGAGTTTCTGGACGTGGACCCTCCCGCCCTGCTGTCGTACACCTTCCGTTGGGAGGATCCTGACCCGGCGGACCGGGAGACGACCGTGACCCTGGAGCTGTACGGCGACGGCCCAGGCTCCACGCGGCTCGTGTTCGTGCAGGGCGACTTCGCCACCGAGGGGCGGCTCGCCCTGCACGACGAGGGATGGACCCAGGGCTTCGACAAGCTCGAGGGCCTGCTGAGGGGCGACTGAAAGCCGCCGAGGAGCACGCTGAGAGGCAGCAGCCGAGGGGCAGCCCGAGGCCTGAGGGACGCCTGACAGGCCGCGGAGGGCCTGGAGGGAGCCCCCGAGGCTGAGGGACGCCTGACACAGGCCGCGGAGGGCCTGGGGGCAGCCCGAGGCCTGGGGGACGGCTTATGGACCGCCGGCGGGGAAGCCGAGCGCTGCGCTGCGACCGACGGGCCGCGGAAGGCGGGCGGGGCGGCCGAGGCTAGCGGTCCGCCGCCGCGTAGGCGGCCGCGGCCATCGTGCCCGCCGCGGTGAAGACCGCCGGCCAGGGGCCGACCCTCTTCGCCAGGGGGTGCGATCCGGCGAATGCGGCGATGTAGGCCGCGCCGAGCAGGGCCGTGGTCGTCGGCGACGTGCGGCGGTGCCATTCGCGGGCCGCCAGGGCGCCGGCGGCCGCGAGGCCCACGCCGCCGAGCGGCCGCTTTCCGGTCCAGCGGGCGGCGGCGTAGCCGCCGACCAGGCCGCCTGCCGCTACTGCCGAGGTGGGGATCTGCGCCATCGTGGGGGCCTCCAGCCGTTCGAACGTCACCGTTCGAGGCTAGCGGGCGCGGCGGGCGAAGCGACGCGCGGCCGCCACGCCCAGTACGACGACCGCTCCGCCGAGGACACCGGGCGGGACGGTGTCCTGTACGGCGCGGGGGAGCACGGACATGACCCCCAGGATGATGAAGAACGCCACCGCGCAACCCCCGACGGCGACCAGGATCCGGGTGAGGAGGGTGTGCGGCACGCTGGGCTCCGGTGGGGTCGTTCGACATCGCGCTGTACTGGTTCAACGACTGGGTCAACTACTGGTGCAACGACCAGCTCAACGCCGGGCCGGGCGCCGCCGATACGGGCCGTCCGCGGCACCGTACGGAAGTCGGATTTGTCGCACACCCTCCGGATCCGCGGACCTGCCCTCCAGGGAACCTCACGGGCGTAGATTCCCTCTTCGAGAGGGGCGATACGAACGAAGCCGCCCAAGCCGGCCCAAGGAGCTGCAAACGTGATCTGTTATGGACCGGCCGTCCTGGACCTGGCGGACGAACTGGCCGACGCCTACAGCGAGGTGTTCTCCGCGCCACCGTGGAACGAAGACGAAGAAACCATTCGCCTCTTCACCGCCAGGCTGCAGGCCGACAGCCGCCGCACCGGATTCCGGACCGCCTTCGCGCAGACGGCCGTCGGCATCGAGGGATTCGCCACCGCCTGGCTGACGCCCAAGACCTTCCCCACGGACCGGGCGTACGGGCAGGTCACCGCCCAGCTCGGCCGTCAGCGCGTACGGGAACTGCTCATCGGCGCGCTGGAGATCGACGAACTCGCCGTCCGCCCGCACGCCCGCGGACACGGCACCGGGCGCACCCTGCTCGCCGAGATCACCGCCGACGCCCCCGACGCGCGCGCCTGGCTGCTCACCGCCCGCGTGGCCACCGACACCGTCGCCACCTACCGCCGGCTCGGCTGGCACGAGGTCACCCCGCTGCCCGGCACGCAGAACGGCGTCGTCGTCTTCCTCGCCCCGAACCACCCCTCGGCCTGAGCATCGGGCGGCCGCCATCGGGCATACCCGGGGCATGATCACTCGTATCGCCCAGCGCCAGCTGAACCTGGCCACGTACCACCAGCTCACGCAGGCCGGGATCCCGGCCGCCACCATCAGCGGCCGCAGTCGCCGGGGAGGGCCCTGGCAGCGGCTCCTGCCACGGGTCTACCTGTTGCAGACCGGGCCACCGGACGGCAGGCAGCGTGCCCTGTCCGCCGTCCTGTACGCCGCCCACCCCGCAGCCGATCCGCTCTCCGGAACGACGGCCGCGCTCACGGGCGGCGCGGCCCTCGCGCTCCTGGGCATCCGCGACGCCCCTCCCGAGCCGCTCGACGTCCTCGTCCGCGCCCCGCGCTCGGTGACGCCCGCCGGCCAGGTCCGGCCCCGCTCGACCGCCCGCTGGCCCGCGACGATCCACCTCTCCGGCGTCCCCGGCACCCGCCCGGTCCGGGCCGCCGCGGACTTCGCGGCGCGCACCGACGACCCGGATCTGGTGCGCTCCGTACTGGCGAACGTCGTCCAGGGCGGCTGGTGCCACCCTCACGACCTGCACGCCGAACTCCGGGCCGGCCGGATCGTCAACCGCCCCGCCGCCCGCTCCGCGGCCGCGGAGCTGGTCGCCGGCGTCCGCTCGATCGCCGAGGGCCGCGCACGCGACACCCTGTCGTCCACGGACCTCCCCGCCCCCCTCTGGAACGCCCGCCTCTACGGCCCGGACGGCGCCTTCCTCGCCAGCCCGGACGCGTACTGGCCCGAGGAGGGCGTGGCACTGGAGATCGACTCCGCCGAGTACCACTACACGCGCGACTCCTGGCAGGCCACCCTGCGGCGGCGGCTGCGCCTGGAGTCCCGCGGCGTCCTCGTCGCCAGTACGACGCCGGGGATCCTGCGCGACGGACCGGCCGAGGTGATCGCAGCCCTGCGCGCACTGCTCGCCGTGGGAGCGGCCCGCCCCGCGCCGCCGGGCGTCACCGCCCGCGGGCACGCCCAGCTGGAGCTGCCGCTGCCCGCCGCCTACGCCCCGAAGGCGCGGGACACCGTGTAGATCAGCAGGCCCGCCAGGGCGCCGACCACCGTGCCGTTGATCCGGATGAACTGCAGGTCACGGCCGATGTGGGCCTCGATCTTGCGGGAGGTGTGCTCGGCGTCCCAGGCCGCCACCGTGTCCGTGATCAGCGAGGTGATCTCACGCCGGTAGGTGGTGACCACGTACACGACCGCGCCCTCGATCCAGCCCTCCAGTTTCGCCTGCAGACGGCCGTCGGTGGCCAGGCGCGCGCCCAGGGAGATCAGCGAGGCGCGGACCCGCAGGCGCAGCTCGCTCTGCTCGTCCTCCGCCGCCGAGATGATCATCGATCGGATCGCCGACCAGGCGGAGGCGATGACGTCCTGGACCTCGTCGCGCGCGAGGATCTCGGACTTGAGGCGCTCCACCTTCGCGCGCGTGTCCGTGTCCGTCTGCAGGTCGGCCGCGAAGTCCGTCAGGAAGCGGTCCAGCGCCCCGCGCGCCGGGTGCTGGGGCATGTCCCGCATCTCGGTGACGAACCGGAGCAGCTCCTTGTAGACGCGCTCGCCCACCTTGCGGTCCACGAACCGCGGGGTCCAGCCGGGGGCCCCGCCCTGGACCGCCTCCGTGATCGACTCCCCGTGCGTGACCAGCCAGTCGTGCGCCTTGGCGCACATGAGGTCGACGGCCCGGTGGTGGCCGCCGTCCGCGACGACCCGCTCCAGGGTCTTGCCGATGCCGGGCGCGATCTCGGCGCTCTCGGCGCGCCGGGTGATGGCCTCCCCGACGACGGCCTGCACGTCGGAGTCGCGCAGTACGGTCAGGGCTCCGCGCAGGGCGGTCGCCAGCTCGGCCGTGACCCGGTCGGCGTGCGCGGGCTCGGCCAGCCAGGCGCCGAGGCGGCCGCCGATGCCGAGGGCGTGGAGCCGGGCCTTGACCACGTCGGAGGAGAGGAAGTTCTCCCCGACGAACTCCCCCAGCGTGACGCCGAGCTGATCCTTCTTGGTCGGGATGATCGCGGTGTGCGGGATGGGCAGGCCCAGGGGCCGCCGGAAGAGGGCGGTGACGGCGAACCAGTCCGCGAGCGCGCCGACCATGCCGGCCTCGGCCGCGGCGGCGACGTACGCGGCCCAGCCGCCCGCACCCCAGGCGTGCTGGGCGTACTTGGCCAGTACGTAGACCAGAGCGACCAGGATCAGCAGACCGGTCGCGGTGGTTTTCATCCGCCGGACGCCGCGGCGGCGCTCCTCGTCGGCGGGGCTGAACACGAACGCTCCGCGGGCGGGGTGCGGTACGGGTGGCGGTTGCGGTGGCTGCGGTGGGGCGGTGCCTCCGGCTGTGCTGCGGTTCTCCACGTGCTCCTGCCTTCCCCCGGGGGCGCCGGTTTTGTCTGCATAGCATCCGACTCCCGGGAGGCGCGAGGAGTTCCCGCCACGCCATGTCGCTCCCGCGGGGGTGGCGATTCGGGTACCCCCGCAAGCCGTGCGCAAGCCCTGCGCGGCCCGGCCACCCATACCGTGCCGCTCCCGCGCCGGGGTCGGGGTCGGGGGACCGAAGCCCTGACCTTGCGGCTCACGCCCGCGGCCCGAGCCACCGCCGGCCGAGCCCCGGGCCGGCGCGGCCCGCCCCCCAGCCTGAGCTACCGCCGGGCCGAAGCCCGGAGCCACGGCTACGCCCGCAGGCGGAGGCGCTGCGCGGCCCCAGCCGCCCGGACCGTGCCGCTCCAGCGCCAAGGCCGGAGCCAGGGCCAGGGCCAAGGCCAGGGGCCAGGGCCAGGGCCAGGGCCAGGGGCCAGGGGCCAGGGGCCAGGGCCAGGGCCAGGGCCAAGGCCAGGGGCCAGGGCCAGGGCCAGGGGCCAGGGGCCAGGGCCGGGAACCGAAGTCCTGGCCCCACGGTCACGCCCCGCGGCCCGAGCTGCCGACGGGCCCAAGCCCCGGGGCCGCAGGGCCCGACACCCCGGGCCGGAGGCGCTGCGCGGCCCGGGCCCGGTCCGACAACTCCGTGGGTCGGAGTACCCGACGCCCCACGCTCAGCGGGTGAGGCGCCGCCCGGCTCAGCCCCGGCCGAAGCCGGGCCGGAGTACCTGCCGTTTCACGTCCCCGGCCCGCGGTGCCGCTCGTGCCATCGGGCCGGCCCGATGCAGCGACCGAGCCGAAGCCGCCGGGCCCGGAAGGCTCGTCACCTCATTGCCCCGCGCCGAGGCGCCGCGCTCCACCACCCCGGCGGGCCCGGACCCCGACGCCACCGGCCCCTCAGGCCGACGCGTCGCACCGCCCTTAGGGCGTGTCTTTCGGACCTTGCCGGGCCCGCGCTAGAGCTCCTTGTGGAAGGAGGTGCCGCCCAAGGGGGGTTTCGGGTGTTTGACCTTGACTTCCACGCCGCCCCAGAAGGCGAAGCCCGTCACGACCACCCGCGGGGCGCCCGGCTGGGGCGGGCCCGGGCTGTCGCGCTGGTCGAAGGCGCCCATGAAGCCGAAGCCCCGTACGTCCAGCTCCACACCCGGCGGCACCGTGATCTCGATGCCGCCCATGATCGCGACGCAGTTGATCACCACCTCGCGCTCCGCGAAGTCCGCCTCGCGCAGGTCCAGCTCACCGCCGCCCCAGAACGCCACCGCGTTGAACCGGGCCGGCACCGTCCACCGGCCCCTGCGCTGGAACCCCGACATCACCGCGACGGCCGTCGCGGACGTTCCCGCCCCGCCGATCCGGCCCCGCCACGGCGTGGCCGCCGACCCGGCGACCGCCGCGGGCCGGCCGGCCGGCCCGGTGGGGGTCGGCAGGTCCCGCGTCAGCGGTTCCAGTTCCGCGTACGTCCGGGACTTGTACGCCGCCTCCAGCCGCTCCTCGAATTCCTCCATGTCGAGCCGGCCCTCGGCGACGGCGTCACGAAGACGTTCCACCACCCGCTCCCGGTCGGCATCCGACGCCCTCAGCTCCGGCAACGGCTTCTCCGGCCGCTCGTCACTCATACGCCCCAGACTATGCAGTGTTCCCGGGGAGTTGTACGAGTCGGTCCCTGAGATAGCCCCGGGTTTCCCCTGATCCGGTCCCCGCCAACCGACCGGCCAACCGACCGGCCAACCGCCCGACCAGGCGGACGGGCGGAGCGGCGGACGGGTGGACGGTCGGACGGGCATCCCGCGGGCGGCCTCAGCCCCTCCCCGCGTACATCCGCGCGATCACGTCCTCGATGTCCGGCTCCCGCACCGACAGGTCCACCAGCGGGTACTGCGCCGCCACGGCCGCCACCAGCGGCGCCGCCGACGCCCCCGCCGGGAACGCCAGCCACTGCCGCGGCCCGTCCACCTTCACCACCCGCGCCCCCTCCACACTGATCGGCGCCAGCTCCCGCTCGAGGTCCACCACCAGCGTCCGCTCGCTCTCCCCCACCGACCCCGCCGTGTGCAGCCCGCCCAGCGCCCCGTCGTACATCAGCCGCCCGTGGTCGATCACCATCACCCGCTCACACAACTGCTCGATGTCCTGCAGGTCGTGCGTCGTCAGCAGCACCGTCGTCCCGCGCTCCTCGTTCAACTGCCGCAGGAAGCCCCGTACCTTCGCCTTGCTCACCACGTCCAGCCCGATCGTCGGCTCGTCCAGGTACAGCACCTCCGGATCGTGCAGCAGCGCCGCCGCGATGTCCCCGCGCATCCGCTGCCCGAGCGACAGCTGCCGTACCGGGACGTCGAGCAGCTCGGCCAGGTCCAGCCGCTCCACGCAGCGCTCCAGGTTCTCCTCGAACCGCGCCCGCGGCACCCGGTACATCCGCCGCATCAGCCCGTACGAGTCCTTCAGCGGCAGGTCCCACCACAGCGTGGTGCGCTGCCCGAAGACCACCCCGATCCGGTGCGCGAGACGCATCCGCTCCCGCGCCGGGTCGATGCCCGCGACCCGCAGCCGTCCCCCGCTCGGCGTCAGGATCCCGGTCAGCATCTTGATCGTGGTCGACTTCCCGGCGCCGTTGGGACCGATGTAGCCGACCATCTCCCCCCGAGCGACCTCGAAGCTGATCCCGTCAACCGCCCTGACCTCGCGTTTCTCCCGGCGCATCAAGCTGACCCGGCGCCGTACGTCGAAGACCTTCTCGACCCCGTCCAGCGAGATCAGCGCATCTGTCACAGCCACAGCTAGCTCCCCGTGCTTCGGTACGAACGGACTCCCGCGCGCCACGCCAGCGACGCGGGCAGGAACACCGCGAAGGCCACCAGCGGGCTCAGGTACGCGACCCACCCGGGCAGTCCCAGCGGATCGGGCCGCCCCAGCACGTGCAGCGCGGGCAGCCAGTTGACGAAGGCCAGCGGGACGACGAAGGTCACCCCGCGCAGCAGGTCCTTCGCGAAGATCGACGGCGGGTACTGGAGCATCGTGCAGCCGCCGTACGTGAAGGAGTTCTGCACCTCCGCCGCATCCCCCGCGAGGAACTGGAAGGCCGCCCCGGCCACCATCACCGCCGCGAAGATCGCCGCCCCGGCCAGGACCATCACGGGCACCAGCAGCACCTTCCCGGCCGTCCAGTCCACGTCCAGCGTCCACAGCGCCCAGCCCAGCACCCCCAGCCCCTGCCCGACCCGCCCCAGCCGGCGCAGCGCGAAGCGGTCCGCCGCGACCTGCGCGAGCACCGGGACCGGCCGCACGAGCATCGTGTCGAGCGAGCCGTCGCGGATCCGGACGCCGATCCGGTCGGTGTTGCCCATCAGCAGGTCCGCCAGGCCCAGGGAGGCCGAACACGAGCCGTACAGCAGGGCGATCTCGGGCAGCGTGAAGCCGCCGAGGACGTCCACGTGGGAGAACATGATGAAGATCGCGAGGAAGTCGAGGAAGGTGATCGCGGCGTGCCCGACGACCGACAGGGCGAAGGACGCCCGGTACGTCATCGTCGACCGGACCCACATCGCCACGATCAGTCCGTAGCCGCGCAGCCCCTCCCGGACCCGACCGCGTCGCCGCTCCGCCGCCGGCGTCGCCACCACGGTCGCCGCGGTCACCGCAGTCACCGCGGCCGTCACCCCGAACTCCCGCGTCGGCACCGCCTCCGCCGCCTCCGCCGCCCCGGCGTCCTCCACAGCAGCCGTCTCAGCGGTCTCAGCCGTCTCAGCCGTGTCAGCCACCCTGGACCACCACCTTCCGTGTCGCGGCCGACTGCAACAGCCGCCCCGCCCCCAGCAGTACGAGCGCCCACCCGGCCTGGAAGCCCAGCGCCTCGGCCGCGCCCCCGGCCCCCGCGTGCTTGCCCAGCAGGACGTCCATCGGGACCTGGAGCATCGCCGCCCACGGCAGGGCCCGGACGAACTCGCCGAAGGCTCCCGGGAAGACGGTCAGCGGCAGCAGCATCCCGGAGAAGAAGATCGAGACGACGGTGGCCATCATGTTGATCCCGGACCCGTCCATCAGCCAGAAGGCCAGCAGCCCCAGCAGGTAGCGCACCGCGAAGCTCACCACCAGCCCGAGCGTCACGGACACCAGGAACAGCAGCCAGCGCAGCGGATCCGCCGGCAGCGCCAGCGGGAAGGCCAGCGCCCCTGCCACCAGCGGCACCAGCCCGCGCCCCAGCAGCTGGAACGCGGCCCGGCCCATGTCGGCCGCGAGCCACCACATCTGCAGATCCGCCGGCCGGTACAGGTCGACCGCGATGTCGCCCGTGCGGACCCGCTCCTGGATCTCCTCCTGGAAGCCGCCCCCGATCAACGCGCCTGCGGCGAGCAGTGACTGACTGACCCACACGAAGGTCAGGGCCTGCGCCTGGTCGTAGCCGCCGAGCCCCGGCCGCTCGTCCCACAATGCGATGTACGTGTACGCGACGATGAAGCCGAACACGGTGTTGGTGAACACCCCGGCCGCGGTCGCCGTCCCGTAGGTGGCGTAGCGCCGGAAGCCGCCCGCCGCGACCGCCAGGTAGAGCCGCACTCTCTGGCCCACCGTATCCCTCCGTTTCCCACGTCGTTCCTACGTCGGCCAAAGCGCGCGAGCTTAGTGCGGAGGGGCGATCCACGCGACCGATTTATGCCCGTCCGGCGCGTAATCACCGGCCATCGGGTAGACACCATGAGGTACAGAAGTGGATATTTCGAACGGCGTCGAGGAGTCCCGGAGATGAGCGACCAGTCACCACCCCCTGGCTGGACCCCTCGCGACCCGGACACCCCGCCCCCCGACCGGGCGCAGCCGCGCAGACGCCAGCAGCAGCCGAGGCCCCAGCCCGAGCCGCAGCCGGGCCCGCGGCCGGAACCGCCCGCACCGGGGAAGAGGGCCCGCCGGAAGCGGACCGGCTGGCGCCGCGCCCTCCCCACCTGGCGCATGGTGCTGGGCGGAGTCCTGCTCCTCGCCCTCCTTCTCTGCGGCGCCCTCGTGGCCGGCTACCTGCTGGTCGACATCCCGCCGGCCAACGCCGCCGCCACCGCGCAGTCCAACGTCTACCTCTACTCCGACGGTTCGCAGATCGCCCGCGACGGCGAGGTCAACCGCGTCAACGTGCCGCTCTCGCAGGTCCCGCGGACCGTCCAGGAGGCCGTACTGGCCGCCGAGGATCGGGACTTCCACTCCGAACGGGCGGTGGACCCCAAGGCGATGCTCCGCGCCGCCTGGAACACGGCGACCGGCAAGGGCACCCAGTCCGGTTCCACCATCACCCAGCAGTACGTCAAGAACTACTACCTCGGCCAGGAACAGACCATCAACCGCAAGGTCAAGGAGTTCTTCATCGCGATCAAACTCGGTCGCGAGAAGTCGAAGGACTACATCCTCGAGGGCTACCTGAACACCAGCTACTTCGGCCGCAACGCCTACGGCGTCCAGGCCGCCGCCCAGGCCTACTACGGCAAGGACGTCGCCGACCTCACCACCGCCGAGGGCGCCTACCTCGCCACCCTCCTCAACTCCCCCAGCGCCTTCGACGTCGTCTCCCACCCCCAGAGCCGCCCCCGCGCGCTCGCCCGCTGGAACTACGTGCTCGACGGCATGGTCAAGAAGCAATGGCTGTCCCCGGCCGAACGCGCGACGACGCAGTTCCCCGAGCCCGGCAAGGTCCGCGCGGCCGCCGGCATGTCCGGCCAGCGCGGCTACCTCGTGGAAGCCATCAAGGACTTCATCATCGAGCGCAAGATCCTCGACGACAAGATCCTCGCCGAGGGCGGCTACCGGATCACCACGACCATCGACAAACGCCGCCAGAGCGCGTTCGTCGAGGCCGTGGACACACAGATGGTCGAAAAACTCGACCCCGAACAACGCAAGGCGGACCGGCTGGTGCGGGCCGGCGGGGTCTCCATCGACCCCGCCACCGGCAAGGTCGTCGCCCTCTACGGCGGCATCGACTACACCAAGCAATACGTGAACAACGCGACCCGGCACGACTACCAGGTCGCCTCCGCCTTCAAGCCCTTCGTCTTCGCCGCCGCCGTCGAGAACGACGCCCACACCCAGGACGGCCGCCGGATCACCCCGAACACGATCTACAACGGCGACAACAAACGCCCCGTCGTCGGCGGCCGGATCCGCTACGCCCCCGAGAACGAGGGCCAGGTGTCTTACGGCAACATCACCGTCAACACCGCCACCGACCTCTCCGTCAACGCCGTCTACGCACAGATGGCCGTCGACGTCGGCACCACCAAGGTCAAACAGACCGCCATCGACCTCGGCATCCCCGAGAACACCCCGAACTTCATCGCCGGCCCCGCGATGGCCCTCGGCACCCTGCAGGCCAGCGTCCTGGACATGACCCAGGCCTACGCGACCCTCGCCGACCACGGCCGCCGCACCCCCTACACCTTCGTGGAGAAGATCACCAAGGGCGACGACACGATCGGCCTGCCCGAGCGCACCCCCGTCCAGGCCATCAGCCGCGAAGCCGCCGACACCACCACGTCCATGCTGATCAGCGTCGTGGACAACGGCACCGGTACGGCAGCCCTCGCCGCCGGCCACCCGGCCGCAGGTAAGACCGGCACCGGCGAACTGGACCGCTCGGCCTGGTTCGCGGCCTACACCCCCGACCTGGTCACCGTGGTCTCGATGATGGGCCAGGACCCGGACACCGGAACCCTGCAGTCGCTGTACGGCGCCCTCGGCCAAGCCCGCATCGGCGGTGGCGGCTACCCGGCCCGCATCTGGGCCGCGTACACCAAGACCGCCCTGGAGGGCAGCGACCCCCTCGACTTCGAACTCGAACTCCAGCCGGGCGCGGCCCAGCCCCCGCCGTCCCCCACCCTCCCGTCCGACACCCCGCCGGAGACACCCGACGGCGACCTCACCCCGACCCCGCCCCTACGGCCGACCCCGCCGACGCGCGGCCAGGACAACGGCGGGCAGGACAACGGCGGCCGGAACAACGGAGGTCAGAACAACGGCGGCCAGAACAACGGGGGCCAGAACCAGGGAGGCCAGAACAACGGGGGCCAGAACAACGGGGGCCAGACGCAGGGCGGTCAGAACAACGGCGGCACCACCCAGGGCGAAGGCGACGAGGGCGACGAGGGCGGCACCACCATGGGCAACCAGGGCAGGACGGGCACGGGAGGCGCGGACGGCGGGACCACCGAAGGCCGGCGCCCGCCGTCCGCGTTCCTGGAATAGCCCGTCCGCGCCCGGTCAGTGGCCGGAGGTCACCTTCAGCCCGACCACGGCGACCAGCAGCAGACCGATGAAGAAGATCCGGGCGGCGGTGACGGGCTCGCCCAGCACCGCCATACCGAGCACGGCCGCACCGGCCGCGCCGATACCCACCCACACCCCGTACGCCGTACCGATGGGCAGGGTCTTCGCGGCGTAGGACAGCAGCACCATGCTGGCGACGATCCCGGCGCCCGTGAACACACTGGGCCACAGCCGGGTGAAGCCCTCGGTGAATTTCATGCCGATCGACCAGCCGACTTCGATCAGACCGGCGACGAGAAGAAGAACCCATGCCATGACGGCACCTCCGAGACATCGAGCGATACGGGGTGCGTCGTCTTGTCGTACCCGGTACGGCGCGTCTCGTCGGGTTCTCACCCACCGTAGCAAAGGCAGCAGAAAGGGCCGGTGACCTGCGCCACCGACCCTTTCACCTGCCGAAGACCAGAGGCACCGACTCGACAGAGGCACGGACTCGACAGAGGTACGGCCTCGACCAGAGACACGGCCTCGACAGAGGTACAACCTCGACCAGAGACACTGCCTCGCTCAGAGACGAGGCTCCGCTCAGAGGTACAGCCCGGTCGAGTCCTCCGACCCTTCCAGCCGCTCCGCGGCCACCGCGTGCAGGTCCCGCTCACGCATCAGCACGTACGTCGCGCCCCGCACCTCGACCTCCGCGCGGGCCTCCGGGTCGTACAGCACCCGGTCGCCGGGCTCGACCGTCCGTACGTTCTGCCCGACCGCGACCACCTCCGCCCAGGCCAGCCGCTTGCCCACGGCAGCCGTCGCGGGGATCAGGATGCCGCCGCCCGAGCGCCGCTCGCCCTCCGGCAGATCGGACTTCACGAGCACGCGGTCGTGCAGCATGCGGATGGGCAGCTTGTCGTCGGTGGTGTTCTCGCTCACGCCCCGAACTTACCTGCCCGCGAGCGCCCTGTACCGCACAGGGTCATCCGCGCCTGCGGCGCGCCGACACCACGAGCAGCCCGACCAGGCTCACCGCGACCAGCGCTACGGGCGCGATGCGCTCGTAGCGCGGAGCCCCGTCGTCGTGGCGCAGGCCGTCCCGCAGATCCGTGACGAGCCCGTTCACCACGGCGAAGGCCCGGCCGGCGGTGTGGTCGACGGTCGAGGCGACCCGGGCCCGCGCGTCCCCGATGATCGTCTTCGGATGCACGCGCACACCGATCTCGTCGAGCGTCTCGGCGAGCTGCTCGCGGCGGCGGACGATGTCCGCCTCGATCTGTGCGGGGGTCCTGGCTTCCCGTGCGGGGGTCCTGGCTTCCGACACCGCGCTGCCTCCGTCGTCGTGGTCCTGTAAGGCGTAGTCCGCCATGAACAGTCTGTCAGCTTAGTCTCAGTGGGATACCGATCCCCTCCGAGGAGACTGTCACGATGAGCGAGCGACTCCAGCCGGGCGACACCGCCCCCGCCTTCACCCTGCCCGACGCGGACGGCAACGACGTCTCGCTCGCCGACCACAAGGGCCGCAAGGTGATCGTCTACTTCTACCCGTCCGCGCTGACGCCGGGCTGCACGAAGCAGGCCTGCGACTTCACGGACAACCTGGCCGTCCTGGCCGCGGCCGGCTACGACGTCATCGGCGTCTCTCCGGACAAGCCGGAGAAGCTGGCGAAGTTCCGCGAGAAGGAAGACCTCAAGGTCACGCTGGTCAGCGACCCGGAGAAGGAGACCCTGGCGGCCTACGGCGCGTACGGCGAGAAGAAGCTGTACGGCAAGACGGTCACCGGGGTCATCCGCTCCACGATGGTCGTCGACGAGGCGGGCAAGATCGAGCACGCCTTCTACAACGTCAAGGCCACGGGCCACGTAGCCAAGATCATCAAGGACCTGGGCGTCTGACCCACCCCCTCCCCCGCCACAGCGGCCCGCACCCAACCGGTGCGGGCCGCTCCGTTTATCGGACGAAATAGGCCGTAACCGTCCGACTATCGGTCCGTTATTCCGTACGAGGGCCGCACACGCGGACGGGAGATGGAGGGGCGACGATGCCGAGCAGCCCGTACACGAGGGAACGCCTCGCGGAGGCGGCCGAGGGGGCGCGCACGCTGACGGAGGCACTGGAGCGGCTGGGGGTGGATCCGAAGAGCGGTTCGCGCCGTTATCTGCACGACCGCATGCGGAAGCTGGGTGTGGACGTCTCCCACTTCGAGCCGGAGGGGGCGAAGTGGACGAGGGAGATCCTGGCGGAGGTCGTCACCGCCTCGACGACGATGTGCGAGGTGCTGCGCCGACTCGGGCTCGAGGTCGTGGGCGGACACCACACCCACATCACCCGCCGCGTGAAGGCGTACGGCATAGACACATCCCACTTCAGGCCGCCCTCGTCGGCGGGGCGCCCCAAGGTCCGGCGGACCCCGGAATCGATTCTGGTCATGCAGGACGGACCTCATGCCCGCCGCGCGCAGGGTGAACAGCTCAAGAGGGCACTCAAATCGCAGGGCACGCCCGAACAGTGCCGGATGTGCGGCATCGAACCCCTCTGGCAGGGCTATCCGCTCCCACTGGAGGTCGACCACATCGACGGTGATTGGCGAAACAACCGTCCCGAGAACTTGCGACTCCTCTGCCCCAATTGCCACTCGACGACAGACACATACCGCGGCCGGGCGAAGGGGCGCCGATGAGCACCGGCGCCCGCTACACCTCTGAGGTCCTGGCCGAGGCCGCGGCGAAGTGCGGTGACATCAACGAGGTCATCGCCCACCTCGGAATCAAGCCGTACGGAAAGCTCGAGCGCTACTTGATGAGACGCTTCGCGCACCACGGGATCGACGTCTCTCACTTCCGGCCCGCTGGTGTGCGCGGGCGGCCGACCCGCGATGAACTCCAGGGCGCGGTGGCCGAGTCGTACAGCATCGCCGAGACGCTACGGCGTCTCGGGTTTCCCGACACCGGCCGCCGCCGGACCGCGCTCAGCCAGTGGACGGCCGAGCACGGCATCTCGACAGCACACTTCCTCGGCCAGGCGCACCAACGCGGCAAGGCGGGGCCCACGCCCCTCAAGACCGCAGCGGAGATCCTCGTCAAGCACGACGGCAAGCGGCGATGCCGCACCGGCCTCCTGCGACGGGCTCTGCGCGAGGTCGGCGTACCGGAGCGCTGCGCCATGTGCGGAACACCTCCGGACTGGCTCGGACGGCCGATGACGCTGGAGGTGGACCACGTCAACGGCGATTGGAGCGACGACCGGGCGGAGAACCTCCGGCTCCTGTGTCCCAACTGCCATGCGGTCACTGACACGTGGTGCAGGACACGACACCGAAAGGCGGTCGCCCCTCGGAGCTCAGCGGTCGTAGACTGACCGGAGCCAAACTGACCCGATGTCCGAATTGGGACAGTTTAGGCGGCCGTGGTGGAATTGGCCTACACGCAACTTTTAGGTAGTTGTGGGAGTAATCCCTTGAGGGTTCGAGTCCCTCCGGCCGCACCGATACGACGGCCCCGTACGCACCATGTGCGTACGGGGCCGTCGGCGTATCCGGGTTCAGCCCAGCAGCTCGCGGACCGCAGGGACCAGGGCGCGGAAGGCCTGGCCGCGGTGGGAGATGGCGTTCTTCTCCGCCGGGGTCAGCTCCGCGCACGTGCGGGACTCGCCGAGGGGCTGGAGGATCGGGTCGTAGCCGAAGCCGCCCGTGCCGGAGGGGGTGTGGCGCAGGGTGCCCAGGAGGCGGCCCTCGACCACGCGTTCGGTGCCGTCCGGGAGGGCCAGGGCGGCGGCGCAGAAGAAGTGGGCGCCGCGGTGCTCGTCGGCGATGTCGCCGAGCTGGGCCAGGAGCAGGTCGAGGTTGGCCTTGTCGTCGCCGTGTGCGCCGGCCCAGCGGGCCGAGAAGATGCCCGGGGCGCCGTTGAGCACGTCCACGCACAGGCCGGAGTCGTCGGCGACCGCCGGGAGGCCGGTGGCCTGGGCCAGGGCGTGGGCCTTGAGGAGGGCGTTCTCGGCGAAGGTGATCCCGGTTTCCTTGACGTCCGGGATCTCGGGGTACGCGTCCGCGCCGACCAGCTGGTGCGGCAGGCCGGCGTCGGACAGGATGGCGCGGAGTTCGGAGACCTTGCCCGCGTTGCGGGTGGCCAGGATCAGGCGGGGCGGCGTGGGCGGCGTGGAGGTCATGTGCCTCATTATTTCCGGCCCACCGGCCTGCCGGCCCGCCGGCCTCGTCAGCCCGGGGTGCAGACCTTGGAGATCTCGCTCGCCGCGTCCGCGACCGGCTGGATGTCGGGGACGGTGTTGCCGCTCTCGATGGAGGTGCGGACGTTCTTCACCGCAGTGCTCATCGAGTCGATGGCCTTGCCCAGGTCGGCGTTGCCCGTCTGGTCGCCGATCTTCTTGAGGTTCGCGTCGATCTCGTCGAGGGCCTTCTGTGCGTCCTGGGGGCTGTTGCCCGCCTGGGAGACCGCCTGCTGGAGGTCGTTCGCACCGTCGGTGATGGCCACTGCCGTGTTCGCGCAGTCCATGGCGGTGGAGATCGCGTCGCAGGCGGAAAGGGCCGGGATCGTCAGGACGGCTGCCACGGCTACGGCCGCTATGCGGAGCTTCATGTGGTTGTCCCCCAGTGGGCTCGGTTGCGCAGGTGCATGGATGGTACGTACGTGGATGGACGCATGACATGTACGCGGACGGGCGCACGGTTGTGACGCCGTGCGCCCGTGTCTTCGTAGACGCCGGGCCGGGCCTGGCGGTTGCCGCCTGAAAGGCCCTGTGGTGGTATCGGTGGAGCGGTGGATGGGGCCTAGAGTTCGAGCGCGCCCAGCTGGATGGCTTCCAGGTCCGCGCAGCCGCCGGCCGCGAGGTCGAGGAGGGCGTTCAGTTCCTTGCGGTCGAAGGGCTCGCCCTCGGCGGTGCCCTGGACTTCGACGAAGCGGCCGTCGCCGGTGCAGACCACGTTCATGTCGGTTTCGGCGCGCACGTCCTCCTCGTAGCAGAGGTCGAGGAGCGGGACGCCGTCGACGATGCCGACGCTGACGGCGGCGACGGTGCCGGTGAGCGGCTTGCGGCCGGCCTTGATGAGCTTCTTCTTCTGGCCCCAGGAGACGGCGTCGGCGAGGGCGACGTAGGCGCCGGTGATGGCGGCGGTGCGGGTGCCGCCGTCGGCCTGGAGGACGTCGCAGTCCAGGACGATGGTGTTCTCGCCGAGGGCCTTGTAGTCGATGACGGCGCGCAGCGAGCGGCCGATGAGGCGGGAGATCTCGTGGGTGCGGCCGCCGATCTTGCCGCGGACGGATTCGCGGTCGCCGCGGGTGTTGGTGGAGCGGGGCAGCATCGAGTATTCGGAGGTGACCCAGCCTTCGCCGCTGCCCTTGCGCCAGCGCGGGACGCCTTCGGTGAAGGAGGCGGTACAGAAGACCTTGGTGTCTCCGAAGGAGATGAGGACGGAGCCCTCGGCGTGCTTGCTCCATCCGCGCTCGATGGTGACCGGGCGGAGCTGTTCGGGCGTACGGCCGTCGATGCGAGACATGGCTCCGAGCCTAGTCCCTGCGGGGGAACGCGAAGACCCCGTCCGGGTGGTTCCTGGACGGGGTCCGTCGTTGCTCGGGCCGCGGGGGCCGGTGTGGCCGCGGGGCCCTGGAGCCGGTGTGAGCGCGGGGCCCGGGAGCCGGTGTGACCGCAGGGCCGCGGGCCGGTGTGGCCGGAGGGCCGGGATCAGGGGGTCCGGGTCACATCATGTCTTCGATGTCGGCGGCGATCGGGTCGGCGTCGGTGCCGATGACGACCTGGATCGCGGTGCCCATCTTGACGACGCCGTGGGCGCCGGCGGCCTTGAGTGCGGCCTCGTCGACGAGGGACGGGTCGACGACTTCGGTGCGCAGGCGGGTGATGCAGCCCTCGACCTCTTCGATGTTCTCGATGCCGCCGAGCCCGGCGACGATCTTCTCAGCCTTGGTGGCCATGTGCTTCTCCCTGAGTGATTCGAAGAACGAGTCTCGACGGCCGGTTTGTGGGTGCCCACCTGCACGGACCGCTTTGTCACGGTAACGCACGGTTGGCCCATCTACGCGGGCGCGTGACCGGTAGCTGCCGAATGATGACGATCAGCAGCAACCTGCCCACAACTGGTCTACACCAGTGTGCCGTAAGTGTTGCGGCAGCCAAAAACGGGCCGGTCTGGGAGGACGCCGATGACCGCGAGCATGTCCAAAGCAGCGCCGCCACCGTCGCGGCGCAACCGCCTGTTCCAGGGGCTGCAGAAGATGGGTCGGAGCCTGCAGCTGCCGATCGCCGTACTGCCCGCAGCCGCCATCCTGTTGCGGCTGGGACAGCCCGACGTCTTCGGGGCGGACGGCCTCGGCTGGACGGACGTCGCCAAGGTGATGGGCAGCGCGGGCGGGGCCCTGCTGAACGCCGACCTCGGCCTGCCGCTCCTCTTCTGCGTCGGCGTCGCGATCGGCATGGCCAAGAAGGGGGACGGCTCGACCGCCCTGGCCGCGGTGGTGGGCTTCCTCGTCTACCGCGAGGTGTTGCGTGCGTTCCCGCAGGCCTGCCCGGAGGGGACCGAGGACGTCGGGGGCGGCTGCCTGGGGCAGGACAACACCTTGGCCGAGTACACCTTCGAGAACCCGGGGGTGTTCGGCGGCATCGTCATGGGTCTGCTGTCGGCCTGGTTCTGGCAGCGGTACCACCGGGTGAAGCTGGTCGACTGGCTCGGCTTCTTCAACGGCCGCCGGCTCGTCCCGATCATCATGTCCTTCGTCGGGATCGCCTTCGCCGTGCTGTGTCTGTGGATCTGGCCGCCGATCGGCGCCGGGCTGGAGAGCTTCTCCGATTGGCTGGTGGACCTGGGCGCCTGGGGCTCGGGCATCTTCGGCGTCGCGAACCGCGCGCTGCTGGTGATCGGTCTGCACCAGTTCCTGAACGTGCCGGTGTGGTTCCAGTTCGGCAGCTATACGACGCCGAGCGGTGAGGTCGTGCACGGTGACATCGCCATGTTCCTGAACGGCGACCCGGAGGCCGGGCAGTTCATGACCGGCTTCTTCCCGATCATGATGTTCGCCCTCCCGGCGGCGGCGCTGGCGATCACGCACTGCGCGAAGCCGCAGCGGCGCAAGGAGGTCGGCGGTCTGATGATGTCGGTCGCCCTGACGTCCTTCGTCACCGGCATCACCGAGCCGCTGGAGTACTCCTTCCTCTTCGTGGCGCCGCTGCTGTACGCGGTCCACGCGGTGCTGACGGGCGTCTCGATGGGCGTGACGTGGGCTCTGGGCGTGAAGGACGGCTTCGGCTTCTCGGCCGGCCTGTTCGACTACCTCATCAACTGGAGGCTGGCGACGAGGCCCTGGCTGATCATTCCGATCGGACTGTGCTTCGCGCTCGTCTACTACGTGGTGTTCCGTTTCGCGATCACGAAGTTCAACATCCCGACGCCCGGCCGGGAGTCGGACGAGGAGATCGCGGCGATGGAGGCGGACAACACCAAGGTGTAACGGGCGCGGTGCGCAGGGCCGTTGGGCCCGCCTTTTCGAGGCCCTCGGATCCCGGATCCGGGGGCCTTCGAGGTGTCCGGAGATCGGGGGGCCGGGCTGTCCCGGCGACGGGGGCGGAGTGTGGCGTAGACCACAGGAAATCGAAGGTTCCTTATCTAACCCTCACCGTGCTACAACTGGTCTACACCAGAATTGGTGTAGACCACGCGGGCCTGTCTGAGCTCGCGTACCCCCAAATCTGAGACGTCGCCGTCCCCCGTTTCCCTCTGGCGTCGCCTTGCCCACTGGAGGAAGTTGTGTCCACGGCTACCGCCCCCGCGGCGGAAAAGAAGAAGGGCGCTGGCGTGATGGCCGTCATGCAGCGCATCGGCCGGAGCCTCATGCTCCCCGTTGCCGTGCTGCCTGCCGGCGCGCTCCTGCTCCGCCTGGGCGCGGACGACATGCTCGGCGACAAGGACGTCTTCCCGACCTTCGTCCTCAAGATCGCCGGTTACATGGCCGCCGGTGGCGGCGCGATCCTCGACAACATGGCGCTGCTGTTCGCCGTCGGCATCGCGATCGGCTTCGCCAAGAAGTCGGACGGGTCCACCGCCCTGGCCGCCGTCACCGGCTACCTTGTCTTCCAGAAGGTCCTCGCCACCTTCACCGACAGCAACCTGCCCCAGGTCGCCAAGGTGGTCGGCGGCAAGATCGTCATGGTGGACGCCGCGGTCAACGCGGGCGTGCTCGGCGGTGTCGTGATGGGCATCATCACGGCCCTGCTCTACCAGAAGTTCTACCGGGCCAAGCTGCCGGACTGGGCGGGCTTCTTCGGCGGCCGCCGTCTTGTCCCGATCCTGACCGCCCTCGCGGGTCTGGTCACGGGCATCGTCTTCGGTCTCATCTGGCCGGTCCTCGGATCGGGTCTGCACGGCCTCGGTGAGTGGCTGACGGGCTCCGGCGCCGTCGGCGCGGGCATCTTCGGTGTCGCCAACCGTGCGCTCATCCCGATCGGCATGCACCACCTGCTGAACTCCTTCCCGTGGTTCCAGGCCGGCTCGTTCGACACCCCCGACGGCGCCGTCCACGGCGACATCGGCCGCTTCCTCGCCGGTGACCCGACCGCCGGGCAGTTCATGACCGGCTTCTTCCCGATCATGATGTTCGCCCTCCCGGCGGCCTGCCTCGCGATCGTCCACTGCGCCCGCCCCGAGCGCCGCAAGGTCGTCGGCGGCATGATGTTCTCCCTCGCGCTCACCTCCTTCGTCACCGGTGTGACCGAGCCGATCGAGTTCACCTTCATGTTCATCGCCCCGGTGCTGTACGCGATCCACGCCGTGCTGACCGGAGTCTCCATGGCGCTCACCTGGGCCCTGGGCATGCGCGACGGCTTCGGCTTCTCGGCCGGGCTCGTCGACTTCCTGCTCAACCTGGGCATCGCGGAGAAGCCGTGGATGCTGGCGGGCGTCGGCCTCTGCTTCGCGGCGGTCTACTACGTCGTCTTCCGCTTCGCGATCACCAAGTTCAACCTCCCCACGCCGGGCCGCGAGTCCGACGAGGAGCTCGCCGAGCTGCTGAAGGCCGAGGCCAAGTAGGCAGTCCCGCAGGCCCGTACACGGCGAAGCCCCCGCTCTCCCGAAAGGTAGGGCGGGGGCTTCGTGCTGCTGCGGGAGTCGGGCCGGGCAGCCGGAGCCGGGCCGGTCAGACCTCGTAGACGGCGCCCGCGTGCGCCAGGTCGACCCGGCCGTCGTAGACCGCGCGGGCGTCCGCCAGGTTCTGTGCGGCGTCCGTCCACGGCGGGATGTGGGTGAGGACGAGCCGGCCGACGTTGCCGCCGCGCGCGTACTCGCCGGCCTCCCGGCCGTTCAGGTGGAGGTCCGGGATGTCCTCCTTGCCGTGCGTGAAGGAGGCCTCGCACAGGAAAAGGTCGGTGCCGGCGGCGAGCAGGCCCAGCTCGGGGCAGGCGCCGGTGTCCCCGGAATACGTGAGGGAGCGGCCGCCGTGCTCGACGCGGATGCCGTACGACTCGACGGGGTGGGCGACCCGCTCGGTGCGGACCTGGAAGGGGCCGATCTCGAAGGTCCCGGACTTCAGGGTGCGGAAGTCGAAGACCTCGCTCATCGAGCGCTCGTCGGGGACGTCGTCGTAGGCGGTGGTCAGGCGCTTCTCGGTGCCCTCGGGGCCGAAGACCGGGATGGTGCCGCAGCGGCCGCCCTCGTGCCGGTAGAAGCGGGCGACGAAGTACGCGCACATGTCGATGCAGTGATCGGCGTGCAGGTGGCTCAGGAAGATCGCGTCGAGGTCGTAGAGACCGCAGTGGCGCTGGAGGTCCCCGAGGGCGCCGTTGCCCATGTCGAGGAGCAGTCGGAAGCCGTCGGCCTCGACGAGGTAGCTCGAACAGGCCGATTCCGCGGACGGGAACGACCCCGAACAGCCGACGACGGTGAGCTTCATGGAGCGTGAACCTCCGTGGACGGTCCGTGGACGGAATGCGGGCCGTGCGTGCGTCGAGCGTAAGGCGCGAAACGTCCGGTCGCTCCTCCGCGGCAGGCCGTTGTGGGGGGAATCACCTGTGCTGTCACCCGGGGGAGCGACAGTGGGCACGGACGTTGCCGTGCCGGGGCCTTCCCGCACGGCTACGGTCGGAACATGGACACGTCCTGGTGGCCCGCGGTGGCCGCGGTCGTGGCCCTGGCATTGGTGATGCTGATCGCCGGGGGGCGGCTGGGGCTCCCCCGGCGGGCTCCGCCCGCGCACGGCAGCGGTCCGGCGCCGCACCCGCGGGCGGGCGAGCTGTGGGGCCTGGCCGACGGCCGGACCTGCCTGGTCCTTGCGGTGGGGCCGGTACGGAGCCACCGGGCGCGGGTGGCGTGGATCACCGGGAAGTACGACGACCGGCGGGCCGGGGTGATCCCGCTGCCTCCGGGGATGGTGGGGGGGCAGGGCCGGGCGAGCTTCCTGGAGGCGGACCGGCCCGCCGAGGTGTCGCTGTGGGAGTTCCGGGTCCGGATGGGGGTGCTGGATCCGACGGTGTGGGACGAGGTCAAGGGACTGGGAGGCGGAGGGTGATGGCGGCGAAGCCGGTGATCCGCGTACGGCGCGTGTACGACCCTGCGGAGCCGGCGGCCGACGGCGTGCGGGTCCTGGTGGACCGGCTCTGGCCGCGAGGGCTGGCGAAGGCGGCGGCCGGGGTGGACGAGTGGCCGAAGGCGGTCACCCCGTCCACGGAGCTGCGCAAGTGGTTCCACGACGGGGGGTCGGTCGAGGAGTTCCGGGAGCGGTACGAGGCGGAGCTGGCGGAGCCGGGGGCGGTGGCGGAGCTGGAGCGGCTGCGGAGGCTTGCGGCGGCGGGGCCGGTCACGCTGCTGACGGCCGTCAAGGACCCGGCCTCCAGCCACGCGGCCGTGCTCGCGGAGCACCTGTCGGGCTGACCGGGCTCCGCCCGGACCCGGTCCTCGAACGCCGGACGGGCAGGAGTGTCCGGCGTTCGGTCACGGCACGGCGCTCCGCGCCCGCGCCTCACACGCCGACGGGGCTGACATTGCGCTCCGCGAAATCCAGCCCCGTCCGGACATGCCCTACGCCCAGAGCTGGCCCTGGAGGACCTCGATGGCCTCTTCGGTGGTGGCAGCCGTGTAGACGCCCGTCGAGAGGTACTTCCAGCCGCCGTCGGCCACGACGAAGACGATGTCCGCCGTTTCGCCCGCGGCCACCGCCTTGCGGCCGACGCCGATCGCCGCGTGCAGGGCGGCTCCGGTGGAGACGCCCGCGAAGATCCCCTCGAGCTGCAGCAGCTCCCGTGTGCGGGTGACGGCGTCCGCCGAGCCCACCGAGAAGCGGGTGGTGAGGACGGAGGCGTCGTAGAGCTCCGGGACGAAGCCCTCGTCGAGGTTGCGCAGTCCGTACACGAGGTCGTCGTAGCGCGGCTCGGCTGCGACGATCTTGATGCCCTCGACGTGTTCGCGCAGGTAGCGGCCGACGCCCATGAGGGTGCCGGTGGTGCCCAGGCCCGCCACGAAGTGGGTGATCGACGGGAGGTCCGCCAGGATCTCCGGACCCGTGGTGGCGTAGTGCGCGCCCGCGTTGTCGGGGTTGCCGTACTGGTAGAGCATCACCCAGTCGGGGTGCTCCGCCGCCAGTTCCTTGGCCATCCGGACGGCGGTGTTCGAGCCGCCGGCGGCCGGCGACGAGATGATCTCGGCTCCCCACATCGCCAGCAGGTCGCGCCGCTCCTGGCTGGTGTTCTCCGGCATCACGCACACGATGCGGTAGCCCTTGAGCTTGGCCGCCATCGCCAGCGAGATGCCGGTGTTGCCGGACGTGGGCTCCAGGATGGTGCAGCCGGGCTGGAGCCGGCCGTCCTTCTCGGCCTGCTCGACCATGTGGAGCGCGGGGCGGTCCTTGATCGAGCCGGTCGGGTTGCGGTCCTCGAGCTTCGCCCAGATGCGGACGTCGTCCGAGGGCGACAGCCGGGGCAGCCGGACCAGCGGCGTGTTGCCGACCGCGGCCAGGGGGGAGTCGTAGCGCATTACTTCGATCCGCCGGCCACGGCCGGGAGGATGGTGACGCTGTCGCCGTCCTTGAGTGCGGTGGAGATGCCGTCGAGGAAGCGGACGTCCTCGTCGTTGAGGTACACGTTCACGAAGCGGCGCAGCTGGCCGCCGTCGACGATGCGCTCCTCGATGCCCTTGTGGCGCGTCTCCAGGTCCTTGAAGAGGTCGGCGAGCGTGGCACCCTCACCGGAGACGGCCTTCTCGCCCTCGGTGTAGGTGCGGAGGATGGTGGGGATGCGGACCTCGATGGCCATGGCTGGGCTCCAGTCGTCAGGGCGGGGGCGGGGGTGCGTGAGGAACGGGCGCGCGGTTCGTCGGTCCCCGCGCGAGAGGGCTCTGGTGCTCAGGCAGCAGGACAGATGGCGCTGGCGAGGCGGCACAGGTCGACGTGCAGCCGCGCCACGAGCAGCAGCCTGCCGGGCGTCTCGATGCTCACGTCGTGGGAAACCATGCGGTCATGTTAACGATTCCCGGTCCCCGGTTTGGAGTGTGATCCCGCATCGTGGACGCAGACTGCTCACATGATGGTCAGTAGGCCTCTACGACCTGCACTTCTTCCTCGGTGATCACGCCGTCGAGGATCCGGTACGACCGGAACTGGAACTCTCCGAGGCCGTCCTTGTCCGCCGTGGAGACGAGGACGTAGTGCGCTCCGGGCTCGTTCGCGTAGGTGATGTCCGTGCGCGAGGGGTAGGCCTCGGTCGCGGTGTGCGAGTGGTAGACGATCACCGGGTCCTCGTCGCGGTCGTCGAGTTCGCGGTAGAGCTTCAGCAGATCCTTCGAGTCGAACTCGTAGAACGTGGGCGAGCGGGCCGCGTTGAGCATGGGGATGAACCGCTCGGGGCGGTCGGTGCCCGCCGGGCCGGCCACGACGCCGCACGCCTCGTCGGGGTGGTCCCGGCGGGCGTGCTCGACGATCTGGTCGTACAGGGCCTGGGTGAGGGTCAGCATGAGCGACAGGATAAGCAGACGAGCCCTTCCGTACCGAGGGGTGGTACGGAAGGGCCCGGATGATGGACGCGCCCGCCTGGGGACAACGTCACGGGAGGGCGGTTCCCGGCCGCGGCGGGCGGCCGGGAACCGGCGTCACGACGCCTTGGTGAAGGCCGCGCCGCGCGGGTCGCGGGACTTCAGGACGAGGTAGGCGATGCCCAGGATCAGGCCCCACAGCGGGGCGCAGTACAGCGAGACGCGGGCGTCCTTGTCGGCGCCCATCATCACGATGACCATGCCGATGAAGGCAAGGGCGAACCAGCTCGTGTACGGGGCTCCGGGCGCCCGGAACGCGGACCCGGGCAGCTCGCCGCGGTCGGCCTTGGCCCGGTAGCGGATCTGGCAGACCAGGATCATGATCCAGGCCCACATGCCGGAGATGGTGGCGAAGGAGACGACGTAGTCGAAGGCCTTGCCGGGGGCCACGTAGTTGATCCAGACGCCCACCAGCATCAGCGAGGCCGAGAAGGTGGTGCCGACGAGCGGGGTGCCGTTCTTGGTGAGCTTGGTGAAGAACGCGGGGCCCTGGCCGTTGAGCGCGAGGTCGCGCAGCATGCGGCCGGTGGAGTACATGCCCGAGTTGCAGGAGGACAGGGCGGCGGTCAGCACGACGAAGTTGACGATGGCGGCGCCGACGCCGAGGCCCATGCGCTCGAAGGCGGCGACGAAGGGCGAGACGCCCGGCTGGAAGTGCGTCCACGGGACGACCGACAGGATCATGATGAGCGCGCCGACGTAGAAGACGGCGATGCGCCACGGCACGGTGTTGATGGCCTTGGGCAGGGTCTTCTCGGGGTCCTTGGACTCGCCGGCGGTGACGCCGACGAGCTCGACCGCGAGGAAGGCGAACATCACGATCTGCAGGGTCATCAGCGTGCCGCCGATGCCCTTGGGGAAGAAGCCGCCGTCGTTCCACAGGTTGCTGACGGTGGCGGTGTCCGCGGCGTCGGAGAAGCCGATGGTGAGGATGCCGGCGCAGATCAGGATCATGCCGACGATGGCGGTGACCTTGACCATGGAGAACCAGAACTCCAGCTCACCGAAGAGCTTCACGGAGATCAGGTTGGCGGCGTAGAGGATGACCGTGAAGATCAGCGCGTAGGCCCATTGCGGGAAGCTGTCGTGGGTCCAGTACGACATGTACTGCGCGGCCGCGGTGACCTCGGTGATGCCGGTGACCACCCAGAACAGCCAGTACGTCCAGCCGGTCACGTATCCCCAGAACGGGCCCAGGAACTCGCGGGCGTAGTCCGAGAAGGAGCCGGAGACGGGGCGGTACATGAGCAGCTCGCCCAGGGCCCGCATGATGAAGAAGATGACCAGGCCCGCGATCGCGTACGCCAGGATCAGGCTCGGTCCGGCCTTGGAGATCGCCTTGCCGGCGCCCAGGAACAGGCCGGTGCCGATGGCTCCGCCGATTGCGATCATCTGGATCTGACGGGCTCCGAGCGTGCGGTGGTAGCCCTCGCCGCCCTCGTTCCCGGTGCCCTCACCGGGCGTCTTGCCGTGCTGCTCGACCTGCACAGAGGTCATGTCTGGTGCGCCTTTCTCCACGCCGACCCGCGCCTCGACTGGCTGCGGATCGGGTCCTCGATCCCCCCGGATACGGATGGAGTTGCACGCCGGCGGTCAGCCGGTCCAAGCGAGCCGGGGGACATGGGTGGCGTCCCTTCGGCGGTCGTGAAGATTTATCACGGGCTTACGGCTGTCCGAGGGGGAGAAATGTGGCGCGGGGCATCAAAATTTCCGGACAAAGATCGCGGAAAGGATCAGATCACCGCATGGCGGTGATCTGATCGTTATCCGGATTTGAGCGTCCGCTGAGCGAACACTGTTCCCTCTTGAGGATTCTCAGAGGGTTTCGATCAAGGTTTCCTGGAGGCCGCCGAGCCAGAGGTACGCCATCACCATCGGCTTGCGCGGGTCGTCGTCCGGCAGCCGGAACAGCACCGCGCTCTCGTCGTCCTCGGTGATGTCGAGGCGGGCCGCGATGGTCAGGCGCAGGTCGTTGAGCGCGCCGAGCCAGCGCAGCGGCAGCTCCCCGGTCAGCTCCAGCACGGCCGCGCCGTCGCCGGCCGGGGTGAGCCCGTCCAGGCTGCGTACGACGGCCAGCGCGTCCTCGCGCTTGCGGGTGCGCAGGTCGGTCTCGGTGAAGCGGCGGAACTCCGCCGAGCGGGCGCGCAGCTCCTCCGGGTCCTCCTTCTCCCCCGGGCCGTCCGGGCCTCCGTAGGCGTCGGGGAAGAGCCGGGCGAGCGCCGGGTCGGACGGCGGCTCGGAGGGGCCCTCAGCGAACAGGGCGGCGAGCGGGTCGGCGTCCTCGGCCGGCTCCGCGGCACCGGGGCCGATCAGCTCCAGCAGCTGGACGGCCAGGGAGCGCAGGATGGAGATCTCGATCTCGTCCAGCGCGATGGCGGCGCCGCCGCCCTTCAGCGGCTCGAACGTGCCGCCCATCAGGTGCGGTCCTGCGAGAGGGTCGCCCACAGGCCGTAGCCGTGCATGGCCTGCACGTCGCGCTCCATTTCCTCGCGGGTGCCGCTGGACACGACCGCCCGCCCCTTGTGATGGACGTCGAGCATCAGCTTGTGCGCCACGTCCTTGGAATAGCCGAAGTACGCCTGGAACACGTACGCCACGTAGCTCATGAGGTTGACCGGGTCGTTGTGCACCAGGGTCACCCAGGGGACGTCGGGTTCCGGGACCGCGAAGGTCTCTTCGGCCGATTCGGTGCGTTCGATCTCAATGGGAGCAACACTCACTCGTCCCATGCTGCCACCGTGACGGGCCCGTTGCACAAACGGGCCCTACATCTCGTCACTCTGACGAAATGTGCGCTAGCATCTTTGGCATGAACCCTGCGGACCTGGGCCTGCCGGTGGACGTGCCGTCGACAGCGCTCTTCACGGACCATTACGAGCTCACGATGCTGCAGGCCGCCCTGGCCAACGGCACCGCCGACCGCCGCTCGGTGTTCGAGGTGTTCACCCGGCGGCTGCCCGAGGGACGCCGCTACGGCGTGGTGGCCGGAACCGGCCGGGTGCTCGACGCGGTGGAGAACTTCCGCTTCGACGGCGCCGTGCTGGAGTTCCTGCGCGAGCGTGCCGTCGTCGACATGCGGACCCTGGACTGGCTGGCCTCCTACCGCTTCTCCGGCGACATCTGGGGCTACCCGGAGGGGGAGGTCTACTTCCCCGGCTCGCCCATCCTGCGGGTGGAGGGCAGCTTCGCCGAGTGCGTGCTGCTGGAGACGGTGATCCTCTCGATCCTGAACCACGACTCCGCGATCGCGGCGGCCGCCTCCCGGATGTCCTCGGCGGCGGGGGGGCGCCCGCTGATCGAGATGGGCGCGCGGCGCACGCACGAGCTGGCGGCCGTCGCCTCGGCGCGGGCCGCGTACGTCGGCGGCTTCACCTCGACCTCGGACCTGGCGGCCGGTTTCCGCTACGGCATCCCGACCGTCGGCACGAGCGCCCACGCCTTCACGCTCGTGCACGACGGCGAGCGGGACGCCTTCACCGCGCAGGTGGCCTCGCTGGGGCGGGGCACCACCCTGCTGGTGGACACCTACGACGTCGCCGAGGCCGTCCGCACGGCCGTCGAGGTGGCGGGCACCGACCTGGGCGCGGTCCGGATCGACTCCGGGGACCTGCTGCTGGTGGCCCACCGGGTGCGGCAGCAGCTCGACGAGCTGGGGGCGACGGAGACGAGGATCGTGGTCACGTCGGACCTGGACGAGTACGCCATCGCCTCGCTGGCGGCGGCTCCGGTGGACGCCTACGGCGTGGGCACCCAGCTGGTGACGGGCAGCGGGCACCCGACGTGCTCGATGGTCTACAAGCTGGTCGCGCGGGCCGTCTCGGCGGACCCCAAGGCGGCGCTGGCGCCCGTGGCGAAGAAGTCCACGGGCGGGAAGACCTCGATCGGCGGACGCAAGTGGGCGGCGCGGCGGCGGGACTCCGAGGGGGTGGCGGAGGCGGAGGTGATCGGCGTGGGGCCCGTTCCCTCGGGCCTGGCGGACGCGCAGCTGCTGACGCAGCTGGTCAAGGCCGGCGAGGTGGTCGCCCGCGAGCCGCTGGAGGCTGCGCGTGACCGGCACCGCGATGCGCGTGCGGGCCTGCCGATGTCGGCGACGCAGCTGTCGCGGGGCGAGGCCGTGATCCCGACGGAGTACGTGTGACGCGTGCGGGGGCGGCTGCGCCGAGCCCCCGGGGCTCCGCCCCGGACCGGGCGCCCCGATCGCCGGTGGGGCTTGATTCGGGCGGGGTGGGGGAAGAGGCCCCGCGGGGCCCCGCCGCCGCACAGAGAACACCGAGCCGAAGGACACCGCCATGCACCGCGCACTGATCGTCGTCGACGTACAGAACGACTTCTGCGAAGGCGGAAGCCTCGCGGTCACCGGCGGGGCCGACGTCGCGGCCGCCGTCACCGAGTACATCGGGCAGGCCGAGCCCGCGTACCGGCACGTCG
Source organism: Streptomyces sp. NPDC054849 (assembly GCF_053610945.1). NCBI lineage: Bacteria > Bacillati > Actinomycetota > Actinomycetes > Kitasatosporales > Streptomycetaceae > Streptomyces > Streptomyces sp. NPDC054849. The sequence goes on along the minus strand of NZ_JBSGZI010000010.1, from coordinate 47,175 downwards.
TCGCCACCCGGGACCACCATGTCGACCCCGGGTCGCACTTCGCGCACCCTCCGGCCGAGCCGGACTACGAGACCTCCTGGCCCGTGCACTGCGTCGCCGGGACCGAGGGGGTGGGGTTCCACCCGAACTTCGCCCCCGCCGTGGCCTCGGGCGCCGTCGCCGCCGTCTTCGACAAGGGCGCGTACGAGGCCGCGTACAGCGGCTTCGAGGGGACCGACGAGAACGGGTCGACGCTCGGCCAGTGGCTGCGCGACCGGCAGGTCACCGAGGTGGACGTCGTCGGGATCGCCACGGACCACTGCGTGAAGGCGACCGCCCTCGACGCGGCCCGCGACGGCTTCGGCACGCGCGTCCTGCTGGACCTGACGGCCGCCGTCGCCCCGCACACCACCGCACGGGCCCTGGAGGAGCTCCGTGCGGCCGGCGTGGTCCTCGTCGGCGGCCAGGACGGCCGGCGGACCCCCTAGGGGCGTAGGGCGTGCCCCCGGGGCCACCCCCGGGGCGGCGGCGGACGTCCTCGGGGCTGCGGCGTGTCCCAGGGGGCCGTCCCCCAGGACGGCCGGCGGACGTCCTGGGCGTGTCCTAGGTGCCCAGCAGCGCCCGGATGGGGTGCCACAGCTCCTGGGCCCGGTCGGGCGCCCCGCGCCACAGCAGGCCGTCCGGATGGTGCAGGACCGCCGTCACCTCGTCCGGCGTCGGCGGCTGCGCGTTGCCCCGCAGGTACACCGCCCGCATCCCGAGGTTCCGCAGCCTGGTCAGGGCGCGGGCCCGGTTCGCGGCGTGTACCAGCACGCGGACACTTCCGCCTTCTCCGGACGGCCTCGGCAGTGTGAGCGCGACCACTACACTGCCGCCCGGCAACCTGACGAAACCTCCACCTGGCACGGCTGTCATCTCCCCCGTCAATAAGAAACTCGTACCGGGCATCTAAACGCGATCGGCCGCCGCCCGCTAGAGGGCGACGGCCGATCATGCTTTGACCTGCAGCTTTACCGCATTACTTCTTCGAGGGACCCACCTCGACGGTCATGACCTCACCGTCGTAGGTCTCCTTCAGGATCTTGATCTTGGTGTTGGTGTCAGTGACCTTCACCGATCCGGTCGGGTTCTCGTCGTAGTAGTACTTGCCCTTGTGGTCGTCGAAGACCAGGTTCGCGGGCTTCGGCTTCAGGAACAGCGACTCGCCGTTCTTGTGCAGGGTGAACGCATCCGTCGAGTACGCACTGAAGGCGGCATCGTACGGCTGGATCTTGTTACGGAGCAGGGTGCCGTCCGCCCACTTCATGGGCTTGGCGTTGGCGTCGATCGGAAGGATCAGACCCTGGCCCGGGTGGGCGCTCGTGTTGTTGTCCTTCTGGGAGGTGTCCCACTGCCAGATCAGCAGGCCGTCCTGGTACGGGTAGTGCTCGACCCAGTCCGGACGGGTGTTGCCGAAGCCGAAGTTGTACGGGCCGACCTTGAGGGTCTTGTCGTACGAGACGTAGCGGCGGTTCTCGGCCAGGTAGTACTGCGCGTACTCCTTGCTGAAGCTGGCGCCGATGCGGGAGAAGCCCTTGCCGGTCCAGCCGTTGTCGCCGTTCTCGGCGCCGTCGGTGAACAGGGTGGAGCCGTCCGCGGTGACGTTGACGGCGTCGGCCGTGAAGCCCTTGCCGCCCGCGCCGCCGTCCGTCTGGTAGCGGAAGCGGAGGTCGATCTTCTTGCCCGCGTAGGCGTCGAGCGGGAAGTTCAGCGACTTCCAGGACTCGGAGACACCGGTGAGCGACGGGCTGCCGGAGGCGTCGGCCGGGATGGCCGTGCCGTCGGCGGTGCCGGCGAGGGCGGTCCAGTTGGCGCCGCCGTCCGTGGACACCTCGGTGTAGAGGTAGTCGTAGTCGGCCTCGATGTCCCACCAGCCCTTGAGGGACAGCGCGGCGGACGTCTTGCCGGTCAGGTCGACCGAGCGGGTCAGGGTGTTCTTGAGGTCGTCACCCATGTTGCTCCACCACTGGGTGGAACCCTCGGCGGGCGCGACGACCTCGGTCTTGACCTGCTTCTTGGGCAGCTCGACGACGAGCGCCTGCTTGTCCTTGGTGTTGAACGCCGACACGCCCAGCTTGTGGGTGGACTTCGTCGCGGCCTTGGCCGTGTCGTAGTTCAGCCAGCCCAGCTGGAGCTTGTCCCAGGCGGTCATGTCGCCCGGGAGGTCGCCTATGGAGTCCTTGCCGGTGCCGAGCCAGGAGCCGGCCGACATCAGGGACCAGAAGCCGACGCCGTTCTCGCCGCCACCGGAGGTGTCGTAGAGGTCGGGCAGGCCGAGGTCGTGGCCGTACTCGTGCGCGAAGACGCCGAGGCCGCCGTTCTCGGGCTGCATCGTGTAGTCGCCGACCCAGATGCCGGTGTCGCCGATCTGGGTGCCGCCGGCCTTGTTGTTGTCCGGGCCGGTCTTGCCCGCCGCGGTGCCGTAGGCGTACCAGCGGTGCGCCCACAGGGCGTGCGTGCCCTGCGCGCCGCCGCCGGCCGACTCGTCCTCGCCCGCGTGGACGATCTGGAAGTGGTCGATGTAGCCGTCGGACTCGTTGAAGTTGCCGTCGGCGTCGAAGTCGTAGCGGTCCCACTGGTCGTACTGGGACAGCTGCGCCTTGATCTGCGCGTCGGTCTTCCCGGCCTTCTTCTGGGCCTCGGTCCACGCGGCGACGCCGTCCTTGACGGTGTCCCACACGTTGGCGCAGTTGCTCTGGCCGCAGTAGTTGGAGCCGTAACGACCCTCGTTGTACGGGACCTTGACCCAGTCGGAGACCTCTCCCTCGACCGAGTAACGGCCCGAGGAGGTCTTCTCGTAGTAGGTCTTCAGCGAGTCCTTGCCCTCACCCGTGGCGAAGTACAGGTCCTGGAAGTACTCGCGGCTGAAGTCCTTGCGCCAGGCGGTGCTGTTGTCCTTGGCGCGGTCCGGCTCGGCGATCGTGTTGTGCAGCGGACCGGGGGTGCCGCCGAACTTCGGAACGGCCGGCTTGGGGCCGGGGCCGTCCGGGTCGAACATGGTCGTGTCGTCGACCTGGTCGCCGAACTCGACGAGGATCGTGAAGATCTTGTCGGTCTTCTCGCGGCCGAGCTCGACGTACTTCTTGTCGTCGAGCTTGACGACCTTGGAGGCGCCGCGCTGCTCGACGTCCTTCTTGCCCGTCAGGACCTGCTCCAGGGCAGCCTCGCGCTGCTGCGCCTGCTGCTCGCTGAACGGGCCCTTGAGGTCGTGCTCGACGACCTTGGCGGGAGCGGTCGGGTCCTGCCGGTCGGCCGCGGGGGCGAGGGCCCGGGCGCCGGCGCCCTTGTCCTCGGCCTGGGCCGCGGTGACGCTGAAGAAGGTCGCGCTGGTCGCGCACGCGGCCATGGTCACGGTGACGGCGGCAGCACGCATCGCACGCCGTCTGGCTGAATTGCTGGTCACTTGATGTCGTTCCCCTCCCGCGGCCGCGACGTAGGTCGGAACTTCTCCATAGGAGTGGGGGGTTCCGCGCGGCGCGCGTCTCAAGTGACGACATTTGACCGGAGGGAAGCAAGAAAAGACAGACCTTGACTTGTCCCTTACAACTGCACTATGCGGTCAGGCAGTTCCGCTATCCGGACGTTCCGCTGCCTTCCGGGGCGAAGGGCGCTTCCCGACCTCTCGCCCGGTCCGTCCCGTCCGCTTTCGCCCCCTGCCGAGGGCGCGGGAAATGACCCCGTGCGCCCCCCGTGCTCCGGCACCGTGTGTTAGGTCACGCTTACCGGCGGTTCCTCTCGGGCATCTCCCGTCATAGAGTCACTTGACGCGCGACCTGTTGAGCCGACTCCCCCTCCCCTCCCGAGGACGGATATCGCCATGCCGCGTCCGACTGCCGCACAGCTCGCCTACGGGACCGCCACGGTCATCGTGTCGACGATCGCCATGCTGCTGCTTTCCCAGACGAGCACCGCACTCGGCGTCGCGGTCGTCTCCGCCGCCGCGCTCGCCCTGGGTCTGCTCGTCGCCCTGACCGTGCCCCATCCGAGGCGCCGGGGCCGCCACGCGGCGCGTGCGGGCACCTCCGCGACCTCGGCGGCCCCCGCGGCCTCCGCTTCCCACGAGGACGCGACCCAGGCCGCCCAGGCGCCCGCCTCCCGGACGGCCACGGCCGAACACCCCGTCCACCACTGAGCTTTCCGCCGCCGCGCAGCCGGTGCGCGACGCGGCGCGGGCGGCCGTCCCGAGGGACGGCCGCCCGCGCTGCTCTGCGTACGTGCTACCGGGTGGCCTGCACCACCACCGTCTTGCCCACCTTGTCGTGCAGACCCTGCTTGTACGGCTTGTCGACGAGGATCGAGACGATCAGGGCGATCGGCCACAGGCAGGGGCAGCAGATCAGGGTCGGCAGCCAGAGCACCGCGGCGCGGCCCAGGGAGGCGCCGGAGTCCGGCACGCTGCCGTCGTTGAGCATCGCCACACGCAGGCCCAGTGCCCTCTTGCCGACCGTCTGGCCGCTCTTGCGGGTGAACCACCAGTCGTAGCCGAGGTACGCGACGATCGAGATCAGAGTCATCACCAGACCGGTGCCGCTGTAGGACTTGGCGATGAGCTCGCTGACGTCCTCACCCCGATCCGTCTCGAACCGGTACCGGTTCGTGCCGAACGCCAGCTGGATGAGGGCCAGGGGGACCGCGACGATCAGCACGTCGATGATGCGCGCGGCCAGCCGCTTGCCGAAGTCCGCGAGCGGGGGCATCCCGGCGAGCGGATCGGGCATGCCGTAGCCGCCGCCTCCGCCGTACGGGTCACCGCCACCGTACGGGGGCGGCGGGGGCGGATATCCCCCGCCTCCGCCCGCACCTCCGCCTCCGGGAGGCGGAGGCGGCGGACCACCGCTTCCGGGGGGCGGCGGGCCGTACGGCGAACCGCCCGACGGAGGCGTCGGTTCCTGGGGCTTCTTGAGGAACGGGTCGTCCTCGGGCGGCTGGCCCGGCGGCGGCTGGTCGGTACTCATGGCCCGAGTCGAACCCGGCTCCGTCAACCCCGCAACGGGACCGCGTCCATTCGGGGGCCGCGGGCGCGCCCGCGGCCCCCGCAGACGCTCTAGCGGGCCACGTACGTCTTGGCCGCCTTGTCGTGCCAGGCCTGGCGCCGCGGGCGGTCCACGAGGCACCAGAGGCTGCCGGGGAGGCCCAGGAAGGCGTACACCAGCCAGCGGCCCAGTGCCGCACCGAAGGAGGGCGGGCGCTGGGTGGAGGCGGACAGCACCCGGACGCCGAGCAGCTTCTTGCCCACAGTGCGGCCCCAACGGGCCGTGGGCAGCGCCTCGTACAGGATCCCGAAGACGAGGACCGCGCCGAGGACCATGCCCAGGTAGCCCGCGATGGTCCCGTCGAACAGCCAGACGGTGGTGGTGCGGCCGCTCGCCCGGGCGGCGTCCACCTTGGCCTGTACGTGCGCGGTGACCTCGGGGAGGAGGGGCCGGGCGACGCCCGCCGCGACGGCGGCGTAGACGAGGGAGTCCAGGGCGCGGGCCACGGCCCGGCGGGGCAGCCCGGCGGGGCGCGCGGCTCGTTCGGCCATCCGCTCGAACACGGCACGCGGCGTACTGCCGCCTGCCGGGCGGGAGGCAGAGCCGCCGGGGCCGGTCCCCTCGGCTCCGCGCGGCTCCCAGGTCCGGGTCCGGGGCTCCGCCGGGGCGGCCTCGGCGGGCTGCGTCACCTTCGGGCGGAGTCCCGCGGGCCGGGGTGCCCACACCTCGGGGCGGGAAGCGGCGGCGGCGTCGACGGCGGCGGGGCGCGGGGCCGCGGCGGGCTCGGGGGTCGCGGCAGCAGCCGGGCGGGTAGTCGCGGCCGGGGCGGAGCGGGGAGTCGCGGCGGGGGCCGGGCGGGGGGTCGCGGCGGGGGCGGGCCGCAGGGCCTCGGGCCTACGGGGCGCCCGGCTCACCGGTGCGGCCGGCGCTTCGGGCCGGGACGGCGCGGGGGCGGCGGCCGCCTCGGGCCAGGAGGACGTGAGCCCGGACCCGCCGGCTCCGGGGGCGTCGGGCCACTGCGGACCCGGGGGCGGGGCGGCGGGCGCCCCGGCGGCCGGGGCCTGGGAGACCGGGGCCGCCGCGGCCTGGGAAGCCGGGGCCTGGGAAGCCGGGGCCTGTGCGGCGTGGGCCTGTGCGGCCTGGGCTCGGCTCTGGGCGGCCGGGGAGCGCGCCGACAGGATCCCCGCCGGGGCCTGTGCGGGGAGTCTCGCGGGCGCCGCCGCGGCAGCCGCCGTACGGGCCAGGGAGATCCCGGTCGGCCGAGCGGAGCCGGGGTCGGCCTCGGGCTCCGGCGGGCTGCCCCACGACACCCGGTGGTCGCGGGGCCCGCCGAAACCGGCCTGGTGCACGGGGTCGGCCTGCCACACCGCGGGCTCGGCGACCGGCTCGACGGCGGCACCGGAAGCGGCACTTGCAGCGGCAGCGGCAGAAGCAGAAGCAACGTGGCTCGGGGCGGATTCGGGCTCCGGCAGCGCCTCGGTCATGGAGGTCTCGTCCAGGAACACGGGCCCCGTCTCGTCGGGGCGGGAGGCGCGGGAGGCGGGAAAGCCCGGGGTGACGGGGGAGACCGGGGAGACCGGGGACACGGGGGAGACCGGGGACACGGGCGCGGCGACCGGAACCGGGGCGGGCACAGGGGCCGGCGCCGGGGCCGCCTGCGCGGCAGGGGCCGGAGCTGCCGCGGCAGGGCGGCTCGTACCCGGAACCCAGCGTGCGCCGTTCCAGTACCGGATGTACCCGGGGATGGACGGATCGGGGTAGTAGCCCTCGCGGGCCGCTTGCTCGCCGTCACCAGGGGAAGCCGTCAATGTCCCCAACTCCGATCGTGGCTTGAGGCATGTGCAGGGGAGGACCATAGCCAAGAACCGCCCCCCGACAGGTGCGGTAACGGGAGATTGTCAACCTTCGAGCGAAACTCGAGCCTGCGACTGTTTCCGGCCACTCGACAGGATCAGGCCAACCTTCGGTTCCTCGCCCGAAGTCGCGTCATACCCGGGCACACTGCCGCTCTCTGCGGGTGTGGGGTGCCATCCGGCCCCATCGCACCGACCGAAGTGAGGCCGTCATGCACCACCCCGTCATCGAGCGCGAGCTGGAACTGAAGCTGGTCCTGTCCCCCGAGCGCAGCATCCCCGTCCCCGCCCGGCTCCTCTACCTGACGGACGACCCGTACGCCGTTCACATCACCTTCCACACGGGCTCCCACACCCCCGTCAACTGGACCTTCGCCCGCGAGCTGCTCGTCGAGGGGGTGTTCCGCCCGTGCGGCCACGGCGACGTCCGGATCTGGCCGACGAAGGTCGACGACAAGGCCGTGCTCTGCATGGCGCTCAGCTCCCCCGACGGCGACGCCCTCCTGGAGGCCCCCGCCGTCGCCGTGTCGGCCTGGCTGGAGCGCACCCTGCACGTCGTCCCGCCCGGCAGCGAGTCCGAGCGGCTCGGCCTGGACGCGGCGCTGGCCGAGCTGCTCACCCCGACCCCGGCCGACGACCTGTGGCTGCGCGATCCGTGGCCGTCGGACGAGTCGGCGGACGGGGACCTGTGATGGCGGGCGGCGAACCGTGACGCCGGACGGTGACCTGTGACGCCGGACGGCCCCACCGCGCACGTCTCAGAAGAGCTTGCCCGGGTTGAGCAGTCCCAGCGGGTCGAAGGCCCGCTTGACGGCGCGCTGCATCTCCAGCCCCACCGGGCCGAGTTCGCGGGCCAGCCACTCCTTCTTCAGGACGCCGACCCCGTGCTCGCCGGTGATGGTCCCGCCGAGGGAGAGACCCAGCGCCATGATCTCGCCGAAGGACCGCTGGGCCCGCAGCGTCTCGTCCTCGTCGGCGGGGTCGAAGCAGACGATCGGGTGGGTGTTGCCGTCGCCCGCGTGCGCGCAGACCCCGATGAGCAGGTCGTGCGCGCGGGCGATGGCGGCCGTCCCGTCCAGCATCTCGGCGAGCCGCGAGCGCGGTACGCACACGTCGTCGATCATCGTCGCGGGCCTCAGCGCCTCCAGCGCGGGGAAGGACATCCGGCGTGCCTGGAGCAGCAGTTCCGACTCCGCCTCGTCCTCGGCGGGCACGACGGCGGTGGCTCCGGCGGCCGTGCACAGCTCCCCCACGGCCGCGAGGTCCTCGGGGGCGTGCGGGGTGTCGAAGGCGGCCAGGAGCAGGGCCTCGGTGGCCTCCGGCAGGCCCATCCTGCCGAGCGCGTTGACGGCCCTGACGGTCGTACGGTCCATCAGTTCCAGCAGCGAGGGGGTCAGGCCCGCCTCCATGACGGCGCAGACGGCGTCGCAGGCGGCCGCGACGGAGGGGAACTCGGCGGCCAGCGCCAGCTGCCGGGGCGGCGCGGGCCGCAGGGCGAGCACGGCCTGGACGACGACGCCGAGACTGCCCTCGGAGCCCACGAAGAGCCGGGTGAGGTCATATCCGGCGACGCCCTTGGCGGTGCGCCGGCCCGTGCGCAGCAGCCGCCCGTCGGCCAGGACCACGTCGAGGCCGAGGACGTACTCGGCCGTGACCCCGTACTTGACGCAGCACAGACCCCCCGAGGCGGTGCCGATGTTGCCGCCGATGGTGCACTGCTCCCAGCTGGAAGGGTCGGGCGGGTAGTACAGGCCCTGTTCGGCGACGGCCCGCGAGAGGACGGCGTTCACCACGCCCGGCTCGACGACGGCGATCCGGTCGACGGCGCTGATCTCCAGGATCCGGTCCATCTTCACCAGGGACAGCACGATGCAGCCCTCGGAGGCGTTGGCTCCGCCCGACAGGCCCGTTCGGGCGCCCTGCGGGACGACCGGGATCCGTAGATCGGTGGCGGTGCGCAGGACGTGCTGGACCTGTTCGACGGTGCGGGGCAGGACGACGGCGGCCGGGGTGCCCGCGGCGCAGAAGCCGGCCATGTCAGTGGCGTAGGAGGTGGTGACCTGGGGATCGGTGAGCAGCGCCTCGGCGGGGAGCCCGGCCAGCAGACTCTTGCGCAGACGTGCGAAGAGATCGTCATCCATGGGACCAGCGTGGCACCCGGGGCCATCGGTGTGAACACGCCCGCGCCCCTCTTCGGAGACCCCGGCATGTTCTTCATATTGACGCACAGTGACCCCATGGACCGTTTCGACGAGGAATCGCAGACGCCGGCGCCGCCCGTGACCTTCACCGGCCGCAAGACGCTCGTGGCCGCCGCAATCGCCGTGGTCCTGATCGCCGGGGCCCTGCTGATCCGGCCGGCCCGGACCGGTGACGACGCCCGCCCGCCGGGGCCGAGCGAGCGTGCCGCCTCGGCGGTGGGCATGGGCGCGCCCGCGGCCGCCGTGGACGTGACGGCGCTGGTGGCGGACCGGGAGAAGTGGCTCGCGACCCACGCGGACGACGACGCCTCCTGGGCGGTCCTGGGCGGGGCCTACCTCGAACAGGCGCGGCGCACCGCGGACTCGGGCTGGTACCCGAAGGCGGAGAAGGCGCTGAAGCGGTCGCTGGAGGTCCGCCCGGCCGAGAAGGGCAACTTCGACGCGATGACGGGCATGGGCGCGCTGGCCAACGCCCGGCGGGACTTCGGGACCGGCAAGAAGTGGGGCGAGCTCGTACGGGCGCAGGCGCCGAAGCGGTGGTCGGCGTACCCGGTCCTGGTGGACGCGTACACCGGGCTCGGCGACTACAAGGGCGCCCAGAAGGCGATGGAGCTGCTGATGGAGCTGCGGCCGGGCCTGGTCGCGTACGTCAGGGCCTCGCAGGTCTACCGGGACCGCGGCTGGCGCGAGGACGCGGTGGTGGCGATGGAACACGCGGCGGGCGCGGCGAAGGCGCCGGCGGAGAAGGCGTACGCGCTGTTCCGGCTCGGCGAGCTGTCCTGGGAGCGGGGCGACGCGGTGGAGGCACTGCGGCAGTACGAGGGGGCGCTACGGACGGATCCGGCGCAGGCGGAGGCGCTGGGCGGCCGGGCCCGGGCGCTGGCCGCACTGGGGCGCCACGGGGAGGCGGTACGGGACTACCGGATGGCGCTGGGCCGGACCCCGGTCCCGCAGCTGGCGAGGGAACTGGGCGAGCTGCTGGAGTCGCTCGGGCGGGAGGAGGAGGCGCGCACGCCGTACGACATGCTGGGCGCGATGGCGACCCGGGACGGCAGGAACGGCGTCGACGACGACGTGCTCCTGGGTCTGTACGAGGCGGATCACGGCGATCCGGCGGCGGCGGTGCGGCGGCTGTCGGAGGAATGGTCGCGGCACAAGAGCATGCAGGTCGCGGACGCGCTGGGGTGGGCGCTGCACAAGGCGGGCGAGGACGCTGCGGCGCTGGAGTACGCGAAGAAGGCCACGGAGCCGGGGCTGCGCAGCGCCGACTTCGCGTACCACCGGGCGATGATCGAGCGCGGCCTCGGCGACGAGGCGTCGGCCCGGCGCCACTTCCAGGAGGCTTTGCGGACGAACCCGCACTTCTCGCCGTTGCGCGGGCCGCGGGCCAAGCAGGCCCTGGCGTCGATCGGCCAGCCGCCGGCGGGCGGACCGGAAAACCTGCGGCCGGTCACTCCGTGGGTGGAGCCGGTGCTTCCGAAGCCCAGCCCGACGCCGACGCCCGCGGCGGCGTCGGCGGCGCCGAAGCCGTCACCGGAACCGAAGCCGTCGCCGTCCTCGTCCACCGGCTGACCGACTGACCGACGGCCCGGCAGGCCGACAGGCCGACAGGCCGACAGGCTGACCTGGCCGCGGCCCTCCCCTCGCGGGGCCGCGGACGTGTCCAGCCCCGTCGGCGTTCGAGGCGGCGCCCCCGGTCACGGCGCCGCACCGCACCCGGGCACGGACGGACCCCCCGGCGGCGGCCAGGGGGTCCGGGAGTCGCAGGCTAGAGGTTGCCGCGCTTCTCCTGCTCCCGCTCGATCGCCTCGAACAGCGCCTTGAAGTTGCCCTTGCCGAAGCCCATCGAGCCGTGGCGCTCGATGATCTCGAAGAAGACCGTCGGGCGGTCCTGCACCGGCTTGGTGAAGATCTGCAGCAGGTAGCCGTCCTCGTCGCGGTCGGCCAGGATCTTCAGCTCGCGCAGCTCGTCGATCGGCACCCGGGTGTCGCCGACCCACTCGCCGAGCGTGTCGTAGTAGGTGTCCGGGACGGAGAGGAACTGGACGCCCGCCGCGCGCATCGAGCGCACCGTCGAGACGATGTCGTTCGAGGCCAGCGCGATGTGCTGGACGCCGGGGCCGTTGTAGAACTCCAGGTACTCGTCGATCTGCGACTTCTTCTTCGCGATCGCCGGCTCGTTGATCGGGAACTTGACCTTCTTGGTGCCGTCCGCGACCACCTTGGACATCAGCGCCGAGTACTCGGTCGCGATGTCGTCGCCCACGAACTCCTTCATGTTCGTGAAGCCCATGACCTTGTTGTAGAACGCGACCCACTCGTTCATCCGGCCGAGTTCCACGTTGCCGACGCAGTGGTCGATGGCCTGGAAGGTCCGCTTGGCCGGCGGCGCGACCATCGGCTCGACTGCCACGTAGCCGGGCAGGTACGGGCCGGTGTAGTCGCCGCGCTCGACCAGCGTGTGGCGGGTCTGGCCGTACGTCGCGATCGCGGCCAGCACGACCGTGCCGTGCTCGTCCTTGACCTCGTACGGCTCTTCCAGGCCGCGCGCGCCCTGCTCGACGGCGTAGGCGTACGCCGCACGGACGTCCGGGACCTCGATCGCGAGGTCGATGACGCCGTCGCCGTGCTCGGCGACGTGCTCGGCGAGGAAGCGGCCGTGGTCGGTCGCCGGCTTGATGACCGAGGTCAGCACGAAGCGGGCGGATCCGTTGGTCAGGACGTAGCTGGCCGTCTCGCGGCTGCCGTTCTCCGGTCCGGAGTAGGCCGCGAGCTTCATGCCGAAGGCGGTCGAGTAGTAGTGCGCGGCCTGCTTGGCGTTGCCGACGGCGAAGACGACCGCGTCCATGCCCTTCACCGGGAAGGGGTCTGCCTCACGCGCGGTGTGCGGGGTGGTGTCGAGGGTCTCAGTCATGAGGGCAGAGTCCCGCCGATCCACAAGCTGCGCAATAGTTTCCTGTTTGGCTGTACAGACTGCCCAGCATGAGCGCAGGATGGCTGAAACATCTGTGCACTATGACCACCCGCGAGCATGCGTGGGCACCCGGAGGCCTCCCATGGGCATCGACGATCTCGACGGCCGGCTCATCGTCCTGCTCGCCCGCGAACCGCGGATCGGCGTCCTGGAGGCCTCGCGCCGTCTCGGAGTGGCCCGCGGCACCGTCCAGGCCCGCCTGGACCGCCTCCAGTCGAACGGGGTGATCCGCGGCTTCGGCCCGCAGGTGGACCCGACGGCCCTCGGCTATCCGGTGACCGCCTTCGCCACCCTGGAGATCAAGCAGGGGCAGGGGGCCGACGTACGGGCCCACCTGGACGGAGTGCCGGAGGTGCTGGAGCTGCACACCACCACCGGGCACGGGGACATGCTGTGCCGGCTCGTGGCCCGGTCGAACGCCGACCTCCAGCGGGTGATCGACCGCGTCGTCGGGTTCGAGGGGATCGTCAGGGCTTCGACGGCGATCGTCATGGAGAACCCGGTGCCTCTGCGGATCATCCCGCTGGTCGAACAGGCGGCGGAGGACGACGGCCCGCCCTGAGCTCCGACCGACTACTGCCGACGACACTCGCCCCGCTGGTCTTCCCGGCCTGGCGCGGTCTGGACCGCAAGCCGGGCGTCAGCAGGACGGGGCGGCCTCTCCCCGGTTCAGCGCACGCAGAGCGTTCACCGCATCCGTCAGCGAGGTGACGGGGACCAGCCGCAGCCCCTCGGGGAGTTCCGCCTGGGCGTCCGCGCACTCGGCCTTCGGTACGAGGAACACGCTCGCCCCGTCGCGGCGCGCGGCCTGGGTCTTCAGGGCCACCCCGCCGACCGCGCCGACCGTGCCGTCGGCGGTGATGGTGCCCGTACCGGCGATGTTGCGCCCGCCGGTGAGGTCGCCGCCACTGCCGTCGCCGTCGAGCTTGTCGACGATGCCGAGGGAGAAGAGGAGCCCGGCGCTCGGGCCGCCGACGTCGGCGAGGTTGAGCTCGACCTTCACGTCCTTGGGGTCCTTGCGGAGATAGCCGAGGGCGGCGTCGGCGGCGGCCGACTGCGACTTGGTCATTTCTTCCAGGTTGTGCTTCTCGATCTCCTCGTCGGTTCCGCCCGAGGAGTAGACGGCCTCCCGCGGCAGGACCGCCTGATCGGTCCTGAACCAGTGCCCGACGAGCTCGTGCAGCTTCATGGTCGAGGACGGACCGGTGGCCTGGATGGTGGTCATGCGCAGCTGGCCCTTGGTCTCCCGGACGGGGGCTCCGGTGACGGTGATGACCTGCCTGCCCTTGTCGGAGCCCAGCACGTCGGCCGTCAGACCCGGAATGGCGACCACGAAGGGCAGGGGCGCGAAGGCCGCGGCGGCGAACAGCCCGAGCATGGGCGCGGCGCAGACGGCCAGGGCGGCGGGACGCGGCAGACGTGTGAGGCGAGTGAGCACCCGCCCAATCTATCCGCCGCCGCCACCATCCTCCCCCGGCGCCCATCCGGCCCCGCCGGGCGACTCCAGCCCCGGGCCCGTCCAGCCCTCTCGGCGCTCGAGTCGCCCCTCCAGCCCCGCGGGCGTGTAAGGCGCGGGGGTCCGGGGGCGGCGCCCCCGGCGACGGCGCCGCACCCGGCAGAGAACGGGTACCGGGAGGGATCCGCCGAGCCCGCGGCTCAGCGCAACGCGTCCGCGACCTCGCGCGCCGCGTCGACCACCCGCGGCCCGACCCGCTCCGGCACCGCGTCGGCCAGCATGACGACGCCGACGCTGCCCTCCAGCCCGGTGATCCCCACGAGCGGCGCGGCGGCGCCGCTCGCGCCCGCTTCCAGCTCCCCGTGGGTCAGCGTGTACCCCGGCTCGATGAGGGAGCCCTGACGGGCGGCCAGAATGGCCCGCCCGGCGGCCCCGCGGTCCAGCGGGTGGCGGAAGCCGGCCCGGTAGGCCACGTGGTAGTCCGTCCAGGTCGGCTCCACGACGGCGACGGCGAGCGCCTCGGTGCCGTCGACGAGTGTCAGGTGCGCGGTGGCACCTATGTCCTCGGCGAGCGACCGCAGCGCGGGCAGCGCTGCCTCCCGTACGAGCGGGTGCACCTGTCGGCCCAGCCGCAGCACGCCGAGCCCGACGCGGGCCCGGCCGCCGAGGTCGCGGCGGACCAGGGCGTGCTGTTCCAGGGTGGCGAGGAGCCGGTAGACCACGGTGCGGTTCACACCGAGGCGGTTGGAGAGCTCGGTGACGGTCAGACCGTGGTCGGTGTCGGCGAGCAGTTTGAGGACTCTGAGCCCTCTGTCGAGAGTCTGGGAGGTTTCCGCGGTCACGACGCCTCTCCCTCTTTCGGTGAGCGGCGGTGACTCTCGCGGTGGCGCGCCGCCGGTCCCGCGGCGGCGCACGGAGAGGCCGCCGGTAGCGGCCATGGCACCGGCTGCGCTCCCGCGGCGGCGCTGCCACGGTGCGTTCGATGCGGGGACAGTAGCGAGCAGGTCCGCTCAGCGGAAGGGCTCGTCCAGAATCCGGGCGCGTGCTACCTGTTTATGCCGGTTCCTGACCGCTGCTGGTGTCGATTCGTGACCACCATTGCCACAGGACGTCTTTACGGCCCCATGACTCTGAGCATGTTCAAAAGAACGAGGTCTTCGACTTCAGGCTTCGGATGAAGTTCGGCAAGGACACCCCGCCCACCCGCTTCTCCCTCGCGGGCGACCACGGCGGGGACGACATCAGCCCCGACCACGGCCGCAGCCTCCACTCACCGCATGCGGGTGGCCCACTCCTGCACCTTCTTGATCCGCTCGCGCAGCTGCCCCGCGGTCGCCTCCGCGCTCGGCGGCCCGCCGCACACCCGGCGCAGCTCCGTGTGGATCACCCCGTGCGGCTTCCCGCTCTGGTGGACGTACGCGCCCACCATCGTGTTCAGCGACTTCCGCAGCTCCAGCAGTTCCTTGTGCGAGACCACCGGACGCCGGTCGGCCGGCAGCTCCAGCAGGTCCGCCTCCGCGTCGGGCTTGCGCCGGCTGTGCGCGATCTGCCGCGACTGCCGCTTCTGCAGCAGCATCTGCACCTGGTCCGGCTCCAGCAGCCCGGGAATGCCGAGGTAGTCCTGCTCCTCCTCGCTGCCCGGGTGCGCCTGCATGCCGAACTCGGCGCCGTCGTACAGCACCCGGTCGAAGACCGCGTCGGACTCCAGCGCCTCGAAGGACATCTGCTCGTCCTCGCCGGTGTCCTCGTCCTCCTGCTTGTTCGCCTCGTCCATCTCCTTCTCGGACTCGGCGTACGGATCCTCCTCGCCCTGCTTCTTCGGCTTGTCGAGGACGTGGTCACGCTCGACCTCCATCTCGTTGGCGAAGCCGAGGAGGTAGGGAATGGTCGGAAGGAACACGGAGGCCGTCTCGCCGCGCCGGCGCGAGCGCACGAAGCGCCCGACGGCCTGGGCGAAGAACAGCGGGGTGGAAATGGTCGTCGCGTACACGCCCACCGCGAGGCGGGGTACGTCGACGCCCTCGGACACCATCCGGACCGCCACCATCCAGCGGCTGCCGTCCGCGCTGAACTCGTCGATCCGCTTCGAGGCGCCGGTGTCGTCGGAGAGCACCACGGTCGCCTTGCTGCCGGTGATCTCCCGCAGCAGCTTGGCGTAGGCGCGCGCCGAGTCCTGGTCGGAGGCGATGACGAGGCCGCCCGCGTCCGGGATGCCCTTCCTGACCTCCGTCAGGCGCTGGTCGGCGGCGCGCAGGACGTTCGGCATCCAGTCGCCGCGCGGGTCCAGCGCCGTGCGCCAGGCCTGCGAGATGGCGTCCTTGGTCATCGGCTCGCCGAGCCGGGCGGCGATCTCGTCGCCTGCCTTGGTCCGCCAGCGCATGTTGCCGCTGTAGGAGAGGAAGATGACCGGCCGGACGACGCCGTCGCCGAGCGCGTTGCCGTAGCCGTAGGTGTAGTCGGCGGACGACCGCCGGATCCCGTCGTTCCCCTCTTCATAGGTCACGAAGGGGATGGGGTTGGTGTCGGACCGGAAGGGCGTACCGGTCAGGGCCAGGCGCCGGGTCGCCGGGTCGAAGGCCTCCAGGCAGGCCTCGCCCCAGGACTTCGAGTCGCCGGCGTGGTGGATCTCGTCGAGGATCACCAGGGTCTTGCGCTGCTCGCAGCGGTTGCGGTGCAGCATCGGCCGCACGCCGACACCGGCATAGGTGACGGCGACCCCGTGGTAGTCCTTGCTGAGCGGTCCGGCGGAGTACTCGGGGTCGAGACGGATGCCTATCCTCGCCGCCGCCTCCGCCCACTGCTTCTTGAGGTGCTCGGTCGGCGCGACCACGGTCACCTGCTGGACGACGTGGTGGTGCAGCAGCCAGGAGGCGAGGGTCAGCGCGAAGGTGGTCTTGCCTGCGCCGGGCGTCGCGACCGCGAGGAAGTCCCGCGGCTGGGTCTGGATGTAGCGGTCCAGCGCCCCCTGCTGCCAGGCGCGCAGCGCGCTGGCGGTGCCCCAGGGAGCACGGCCGGGGAAGGCGGGTGAGAGGTGGTGGGAGGCGGTAGTAGTCACGGTCTCCGGTTCGTGCTCTCGGTGTATCTGGTACGGGTGGCAGGCAGTCGTACGTAGGACAACCGGGCCACCCTACCGGGACGGGCCCGCCCCTCGCGGAGGGACAGGCCCGTGACCTCGGGCGGTGCGGCGAGCGTCACATCGCCTCGTGCAGCGCCCGCAGCCGGCGCGCGAGCTGCGCCACGTCTTCGAGGCCGCCGGTCGCCACCTCGATCACCAGCTTGTACGACTCGTCCTGATCGACGTCGATCATTTCGGTCCCGTTGAAGTCAAGGAACACGACGGTGCACATCCACGCCATGCGCTTGTTCCCGTCCACCAAGGGGTGGTTGACGGCGAGGGACTGGAGCAGTGCGCCGGCCTTCTCGAACAGGTCCGTGTACGCCTCGACCCCGAACATCTGGGATCGCGGCCGGTGCACGGCGGAGCTGAGCAGGCCCAGGTCGCGGACCGCGACCTGCTGTCCCGCCATCGCGAGCTCAGCCAGGTCCAGGGCTTCCTGGACGGTCAGGTACTTCACTCACTCCCCCAGGCGGCGCAGCAGGTCGGCGTGACCCTTGGCGTACTTCTCGCCCAGTCGGCGGACCGTCTCGCGGTCCGCTTCCTGTTCGAGATAGCGGTCGATCGCCTGGAGCACTACGGCGTGCATGCTGCGGCCCTCTTGCTCAGCACGGATCTTGAGGGCCTCTTGCTGGTCGTCACGGAGACGCAGGTTCATCGCCATACCAAAACGGTACCACCGCAGTGGGGCCACCGTGGTACTACTTTGCGGCAGGCGTGGGGAGGGGCTCGAGCCGGGTCGCGACCCAGGCCCCGACCAGCGCCACGCACGCCATAGGGAGGAACACCACCACGAACGCGCCGGGGTGCGAGACCGTCCCCCCGGCGGTGACGGCATGCGCGGCCCCCACGGCGCCGCCCCCCAGCGCGGCGAAGGCGGCGCCCCCGCCGGCCAGCAGCACCACGTTCGCCAGCGCGTCCGAGATCTGCAGAGAGGCGGAATTCGACCCCGCCTCCTCCGGCGCCGACAGCTTCAGCAACAGCACGCTCGTCGAGCCGATCACCAGCCCCATGCCCAGGCAGCCGACCGCCCAGGCCAGCGCCAGCGTCCACACCGGCACGGACTCGATCAGCACGGCGGGCGCCGCGGCGATGGCCAGCGCCACCAGCACCATCCCGATCACCATGAGCCGTTCCCGGTACGGAGCCGTCCGCCCCTGCGACTGCACCCACGAGCCGCCCGCCCACGTCACCCCGCCCAGCGCGAGGGAGAACCCGGCCATCGTCGGGCTCAGCCCCCGCTGCGTCACCAGCATCAGCGGTACGAAGCTCTCCGCCGCGATGAACGACCCGGCGGCCACCCCGCGCAGCAGCACGACGGACGGCAGTCCGCGCCGCGCCAGGTAGGTACCGCGCGGCAGCAGCCCGAGCACGGCGGGGACCAGCAGGGCCGCGCCGGCGATGCCCGGCCCCAGCGACAGCCACCGCAGGTCCTGGGCGGCGTACTGGAGCAGGCCCGCGCCCAGCGAGATCCCGAGGGCCAGCCGGATCCGCCGCCGGTCGAAGGCCACGGGCGGCGCCTCGGGGTCGACGGGCCCGGACGCGGTCCGCCGTATCGCGGGCAGGGCCACCATCAGCGGTACGACGACGAGGGCCGGTGTCCCGAGGAACACCCACCGCCAGCCGAGGTGCTCGGTGACCGTGCCCGAGGCCAGCGGGCCGACGATCGAGGGGACCACCCAGCACGCGGCGAAGGCCGCCATGATGGCGGGGCGCACGCGCTCCTCGTAGGCCCGGCTGACCACCACGTACAGGGCGACGATGACCAGCCCGCCGCCGAAGCCCTGCACGGCCCGGCCCAGGACGAACAGCCACATGGCCCCGGCGGTCCCGGAGACGACGAGCCCCGCGGCGAACGACGCGATGCCGACGGTCAGCGGCCGCAGCGGCCCCTGCCGGTCGGCCCACTGCCCGGCCAGGACCATGCCGAAGAGGCTGGTCGTGAAGTAGGCGGAGAAGGCGAACGCGTAGAGCCCGATCCCGTCCAGCTCCCGCGCGGCGACGGGCATGGCCGTGCCCACGGCGGTGGCCTCGAAGGCGATCAGGAAGACGACGGAGATGATCCCGATGCTGATCGTCCGGTACGCGGGCCCCAGGATCCCGCCCTGTGGCAGGGGCGGGACCGGCGCGGTTCTCTGGGGCACACGGGGCTCTAGGGCGCTCATCGCCCCAGAGTAAGGTGCGTACCCCTGTCGCGACCCTGTCAATTCGACGGATCCCGGCATGGTCCCGGAGACCTAGTCCTCCGGCCCGTGTGAACGCGGCATGGCAGTCACATTGCGGCGGCCCCGGATCCCTTCCCCGGGCCCGAAGCCCCCCGTACGGTCATGGACATCACCACCTCACAGCCGTGTGCCCGAGTGGTTGAGGGACTCGCCTGCAAAGCGAGTTACGCCGGTTCGATTCCGGTCACGGCTTCGCGGCGAGCCGCCCGGGGGAAGGCGCACCCCTGGGCGGCCTTCGCCTGCACCGGCTCTAGCCGGCGCACCGGTTCTGCTGCTTCGCCGTGGCGCGAGCCGCCGACCATTCCTCGTCGAACGACATCGCGTGAACTCCCCAGTCAGGGCCGGTCGGATCAGGTCAGGTCGTGCACGTTCAGGTTGTGCGGGTTCAGGTGGATCAGCGGTTACGGCGTACGACGACCACGGTCACGGCCCCACCGATCAGCACGCAGGCTCCCAGACCGAGGCCGATCCAGGGAAGCACGCTGCCGCTCGTCTTCTTCTCGGCCTGCGGCGCGGGCTTGGTGGCCGAGGCATCGGGGGCCTTGCCGTCGGGTGAGCTGGAGGGCTTCTTGCTCGCGTCCGCCGCCGCCAGGTCGGGCAGCGGGTAGACATCGGCGGGGCCGGGGTCGCCGGGGGTCTGCAGCGCGACCCGGGGGCGGGCGATGCCGTACCCGATGTAGTCGTTGCGCTGCGAGCCGTCGGTGGGCTTGCCTGCGGTGTTCAGGAGGACGCGCAGCACCTGGTTGTTCGTCCAGTCGGGGTGGGCTGACCAGAGAAGGGCGGCGGAGGCGGAGGCAAGGGCGGTCGCGTCACTGGTGCCGTGGGCCGTGCAGAGACCCGTCTTCCCTTTACAAGCCGTCACGATGTTCATGCCGGGTGCAGCCAGGTCGACTTGAGGGCCATGCTGCGATTCTTTGGTCGGCTCGCCTGTGGAGTCCACTGCTCCGACACCCACCACGCCGGGAGTCCCGGCCGGGTAGAGAAGCCTGTTCGTTGAGTTCCCGTTATTGCCGACGCCGGCAAAAAGCAACTTCCCCTTGGAGAGTGCATACTTCACCGCTTCAGCGCGATCCCGATCATCCTCTGGCTTCCCGCCAGTAGCCAGGGAAATATTGATGACCTTGGCGTCCGAGTCTGCCGCGTATCGAATAGCCGCGACGATCGATGGGGTACTCGCCCCTTCCAGCATGTCGGGCACCCGGATCGGTAGGATCTTGACGCCAGGTGCCAGCCCGAATGCGCCGTCACCACTTGGGTGCTTCCCGCTAGCAGCGATAATCGCGGAAATGCTGGTGCCGTGCCCCTCGTAGTCGTTGTCTTTGTCACCAGGGGCATCACCGACGGGAAAGACCGCACCGGGTACGACCTGCCCCTCGAGTTCGGGGATTCGGTTGACGCCCGTATCGATCACCGCGACGGTGATTCCCTTACCGGTGGTGACCTTCCAAATTTCGTCGGCCTTCATGGCGTCGAGATGCCATTGCTGCGATCGAATGGTCTCCGCATGAGCCGGGGTCGCGGCGACCCCAGCCAGCAGGAGACCCATCAGCGCCGCGGTCGCCTTACGCATGTGCATCCCGTGCGATGTCCGTTCTGCTCAGTCGATCACCGGCGGAACAACACGACGGTTGCCCTGCCAGGTCTCTTCGTCTTCGGCCAGGTAGTCGGGGCGTTCGCCCCGCTGGTCGTCCTGTCGCCTGCCCGGAGTCTGTGCACCTGCTCCCGCCTGCCCCATCGCGCCGACGCCCGTACCACCTGCGCCGTTGCGCACGAGGCCTGAACCGCCCTGGGTGAACGGCTGACCGCCTGCGATCGGGCGGCCGACCACACTAGGCTGACGCCCTCCGACGACGCCGCCCGGCTCCGAGGCCAGTCGACGGCCCGCCGGAAAGCCACCCTGGCCGACGTGTCCACCGCCGACACCAGGACCCATGCCACCGCCCACGCCACGGCCGACTGGAGGGTTTTCGCCGATGACGGTGCCGCGCGGGATGCCGGCACTGGGTCCGGTGGACGTCACGGGTCGGCCGCCCATGATGCCGGAGTCACGCGCTGGCCCGCCCGGGGGCATGCCGCCGAACCGGCCTCCAGGAACGCCGGGACCGCTGGGACCCGGGAACGGGCCGATTCCGCCCGGGCCGGTGACGAGACTGGGCGGCTTCGCACCGCCGACCCCAGGGAAGGTGAGAGGCGGGGGAACGGGACCGGGGTTGGGGCCGCCGGGGCCTGTGGGCAGCGGGCCGCCCGGCGCGGTCGTCACCGGAGGCGCGGTCCGCTCCGGGAGCGTGGCAACCGAGTCGAGATCCACGTCCACGTCGCGGTCCGGGATCGACGGCACGGACACCGACGGGACCATGCTGTCCAGCTGCGGCTGGCGCCCAGGCACCCATCCAGGATCACTCGAAGGCACACTGGTGGACGAGCCCGAAGTGGTGTAGGAGGACCCGGTCGAGCCTGCCCCTCCACTGTCACCCCCGCCAGACCTTGCCACGTCTTGCGAACCGCCCACGTTCGGCGGTACAAGCACATCTGGCGGCGGCGGGAACGTCGGGATCTCCGCCTTGTTCATCTGCAAGGTCGACTGCTCGTACGCCCCGGCCAGCTTGTTCAGCGCGATCACGGCGCGATTGTGGTTGTCGTTCAGCTCATGCCACGCCGTCTGGCCGAGCGCGATCGCATCCGGTTCGTTGCGGTGCTCGCGTGCGATCTCGAGTGCTTGCTTGCGCGCGGCGTCCTCGCCCGCGTTGTAAGGGGGCATGCCCCCCTTGTCGTCCGCGGTGGGCTTGACCTCGCGCATGACCTGGGCCGCGTCGGTCATGTACTTGCCGCCGTCGGCGCTGTACTTGGACAGCACGAGCGTGGCGCTGCCCGCCTGGTTCACCCAGTTCTGGAACGCCGTGGCCGCTTCGCCCTCCCAGCCCTTGACCTTGTGATCCTTGAGCTTGTTCCCGATCGTCTCGATCGCCTTGGCGGCTTCGGTGAGCTGCGTGCCCAACTCTTCGACCTTGCCCGGGTCGAGCGACGCGACCATCGCGTGAAGTTGGGCGTGTGTGTATCCCTCAAAATCCGTCATCAGAAGCCGCCGCCCTTCTTCGTCACGGTCGGCTGCGACCCGTCAGCCGTCTTCTCCGCGTACGGGTCGCGCTTCGGGACGTACTCTTCATGGGCCTGCTTGGAGATGGCGAGCATGCGCCGCTTCGCTTCCTCGTCCACCGCTGTGTACCCACCGTCCGCCGACTGGATGGCGATGCCCAGGCCCTCGATCTGCGCCGCCAGACCCTTCGACAGCTTCTGCAGCTCCGAGTGGACGGTGTTGTACGCCTTGTAGAGGTTGTCGGCCTCGGCGAAGCCCTTGCCCAGTACACCCGTCGGCAGGGTGCCGTCGGCGATCTTCCCGTGATGCGCGGGGGACTCCTGAAGCGTCGTCAGGAGGCCGTCCACCAGGTTCTTGTAGCCCTTCAGATCCTCGTACTGGACCCGCAGCGCCGCGGCCGCCTGCGCGGTCGCCTGCGCTGCGATCGCCGCGCTCGTCGCGCCCATGGCGGTGCCGATTCCGGCCAGACCCGACCCGTTGTCCTCTGCCACGATGGCCTCCCCGACTCCCCGACTCCCCGTGGTCGCAGCGCCAGCGCCGCTCCCCGTCCCCGTTCGCACCCGTGTCCACGCACGCGTGCACACTCGTACGGATCACTCTAGCGACCGGCACCGACAGCCCCAAGTCCGGGGTTGCACGTGCAATGCGGGTCACACGGTCATGAGTTGGGCGCCGCCACCGCCGCCGAAGGCCTGATCGGGAGCCTGTTGACCGGGCGGCCCGTCGCCGCGCGGACCGCCGAGGCCACCGCCGCCGGGGTCGTCACCACGGGGATCGCGCTCGCCGCCTTCGCGCCGAACGGGGCCACCACGTCGCGTTCCTCCACCAGTTTGACGATGCGGACGACCGGGGCGTCCAGCGAGGTCGGCAGGGCGTAGCCGGTCAGGTCCGGGTGGCGGACCAGGCCGGAGACCGTGCGGAGGTTCTCCGTCAGGGCCGCGCCCACGCCCTGGGTGACGCCCGCTTCGATACGGGCCTCCAGCTGGCGTGGGTTGAGGATGCGGCCCACGTCCTGGGCCACCGCCAGCTCCACCACCCGCACCGAGCCCAGCTCGATGTCCACGTCCACCACCGCGCGGATCGCGCAGAAGGCGAGGCCCACGAAGGCGTCACCCTGGCCGTCCGCGTCCAGGGGTTCCGTCGGGTGGGGGCGGCACTGGGCGGTCGCCCAGAGCTCCTTGCCCTCCATGGCCTCCATGACCGTCATCGAGAACGCACCGTCGTACGACGTGATCCGGCCGTCCGCGATCTGGAGGAGCTCCGTGGACATGCCCAGCTTGTGGGCCATCGGCTGCAGCAGCTGGGTGCGGACCATCTTCGCCGCGCGCTCCACCGCGCCGCCCGACACCCACGTGTGGCGGCCGTGCGCCGCCGGCCCGGCCGGCGGCTGGTCGGTGTCCACCGGGGCCACCGAGACCACGTCGACGCCCAGGACCTCCTGGACGATCTGGCGGGCCAGCGTGGCGAAGCCCTGGCCGGTGTCGACGGCCGCGCAGATGACCGTGGCCGCGCCGTTGACCACCTTCACCGTGGCGGTGGAGACCTCGTCGGTCCCCTCGGCGCCGAGCATGTGCACCATGCCGACGCCATAGCCGACGCCGCGCCGCACGGCGCCCGGTTCACCCGCGCCCTCCGGGCCGCCCGGCAGCAGCCATTCGTCCTCGGAGGTGTCCTTCGGAAGGGCGGGCAGCTCGAAGTCGCGGACCGCGCGCAGGAGTTCCGCCACCGGAGCCGGGCAGGTCACCGTCTGGCCCGTGGGGAGCAGGTCCCCCGTCGCCAGGACGTTGCGCATGCGCAGTTCCGCGCCGTCGATGCCGATGGCGGCCGCGAGCTTGTCCATCTGGCCCTCGTACGCGGCGCACACCTGCATCGCGCCCTCGCCGCGGACGTGGCCCGACGGCGGGTTGTTGGTGCGTACCGCCCAGCCCTCGACGAAGGCGTGCGGGACGACGTACGGGCCGCAGGCGAAGGCCACCGCCGCCGCCAGGGACTCCGCGGAGGCGTCGGCGTACGCACCCGCGTCCATCAGGATCTGCGCCTCGACCTTGACCAGCCGGCCCTCCGCGTCCGCATGGTGGCGGTAGCGCAGCAGGGTCGGGTGGCGGTGGGTGTGGCCGAGGAAGGACTCCTCGCGGGTGGCGGCCAGCTTGACCGGGCAGCCCGTGCGCAGGGCGAGGAGGCCGAGGGGCAGCTGGAAGGCGGCGTCCTCGCGGTCGGCCGTGGCGCCCGGCACGCCGGTGACGACCACGCGCACGCGGTCCGGTTCCAGGCCGAAGGAGGCGGCGGCCAGGTCGCGGTCGGTGTGCGGGTCGGTGGAAGCGGTGTAGAGCTCCACGCCGCCGTCGGGGCGCGGCACGGCCAGCCCGGCCTCGGCGCCGATGGGGGCCGGGTCCTGGCGGCCGATCCGGTACAGGCCCTCGACGACCACGTCGCCGGTCGCCTCCGGGTCGCCGTAGCGGAGCGGGATGTGCCGGATCAGGTTGCCGTCGGGGTGCAGGGCGGGTGCGCCGAAGGACTGCTCGGGGTCCGTCACCGGGTCGAGGAGTTCGTATTCGACGGCGATCGCGGCCGCGGCGAGCCGCGCCGTGTCCGGGTGGTCGGCGGCGACGGCGGCGATGGGCTCGCCGTGGTGGCGTACGACGTCGTGCGCGAACACCGGCCGGTCGGCGATCCGGCGGCCGTGCGTGGTGGCGCCGGGGACGTCGGCGTGGGTGACGACGGCGCGCACGCCGGGCATCTCGGCGGCGGCCGCGGTGTCGATGGAGAGGATTCGGGCGTGGGCGTGCGGGGAGCGCAGCACGGCGGCCCAGAGGAGGCCTTCGGCCCACAGGTCGGCGGCGTAGGGGAAGGTGCCCTCGGTCTTGGCACGGGTGTCGTCGGAGGGGACGGACGCGCCGATTCCGCGGGGCACCTGCGGCTCCGCGCTCTCGTCCTCCGTCGCGGCCAGTGCCGTCACCGTCGTGTTCAGCGCCGTCGTCGCGGTCGCCGCGTCCTGCCCGCTCACGCCGTGCCTCCGTGGTGGATGCCGCCCTCGCCGGGCGCTGCCTGATGCGGAATGCGCGGCTCCGTCATGGCCGGGGCCTGAGCCGTGGGCTCCGCGGAAGCCGCCTCGCGCCCGGACACGACCTCGCGCACGGCGTCGATGACCCCCGCGTACCCGGAGCAGCGGCACAGATTGCCGCACAGCGCCTGACGGGTCTCCAGCTCGCTCGGGGCGTGGTTGCCCTCCAGCAGGTCATGGATGGTCATCGCCATGCCGGGCACGCAGAACCCGCACTGCACCGCTCCCGACCTGCACAACGCCTGCTGTACGTCCGAGAGTTCCCCGTTCGTCGCGAGACCCTCGACCGTGCGGACCTCGCTGCCGGCGGCCGTCGCGGCCGGGACCAGGCAGGAGGCCACGAGCCGGCCGTCGACCTGCACGGCGCAGGCGCCGCATTCACCCTGCGAGCAGCCGTCCTTGGCGCCGGCCAGGCCGAGGCGCTCGCGCAGCACGTACAGGAGGGACTCGCCGATCCAGGCCCCGGTGACCGGACGGTCGGCGCCGTTGACGCGCAGGACGTAGGACGCCTGCGGGTGCTCGTGATGGGCGACGGCCCCGGTGTCCGTTTCGTCTTCGTACGTCGGCACCGCGGCCGGGAGCCCTTCGCCGGTTCCCTCGTCCGGGAGCTCCGAAGCGCTGTCGGCGGTGTCCGCACCCGGCGTGTGGTCGGTCGGCGTCTGCGCCGCGGCCGGCCCGGCCTCGGCGGGTCCGTGCCCGTCCGCGTCGGCGGGCTCCGGCGCGGCCGGCTCCGCCTCGGGCGCGGCGTCGTGCGCCTCGACGGAGACGGGGACCGCAGGGGGAACGGGCGCGGGCTGCGACGTGTGGCCGAAGGCCGAGAAGCCGTGGCCGTCGGTGCCCCCGGGCTGCGCGGGCTCGGCGGTCGCCGCCCCGGCCCGCACGGAGCCGAAGAGATCCAGGCCGCCGGGAGCCGCCGGCTGCCCGGTGGCGGCGGGCTCGGCAGCCCCGCCCGGTTCCCCCGCCGCGGGGAAGACCGTGAAACCGTGTCCGTCGGTCCCCCCGTGCTGGGCGTGCTGCGCGTGCGCGGCGTGCTCACCGTGCCCCGGGTGCCCGGCCGACTCCGCGTAGCCCGCACGGCCGTCCGGCTGCAAGCGCTCGGCGTGCCCCACGTGCCCGGCGAACTCCGCCTGGTCGCCGCCCCGGGCGCCGTCGGCCTGTTCCGCCGCCGGACCGTGCGCGGCCTCGATGTCGTGCGGGGCCGCATGCACCGGCTCGCCCTCGACGCCCTCGGCGCCGTCGGGGAGCGGGGTGCCCACACCGGGGCCGCCCAGCACCCGCGGCCCCCGCCCGGCTGCGCCCACTCCGGGCCCGCCGACCAGCCGGCCGGCGCTGTGGGCCGTGGCGGCGGCAGCGGCGGCCGAAGCCGCCGCGGCCTCGTCCGTGCCCGGCAGCACACCCGCGTCCGCGTGCAGGTTCTGGTTGCGGTTCTGCGTGTGGTCCGGGTTCTGCGTGTGGTCCGGATGGTGGCTGTGGTCCGGGTTCTGGCTGTGGTCCGGGGTCTGGTTCTGGTCCCCGGCAGGCTGCTGCGTCAGGTAGGCCCACGGGGCCGGGGCGCCGCCCGGCAGCGTCGCCGGGGCCTGGCTCCAGTCGGCGTCCAGCGTGCCCGTCCGGTAGTCACCCTGCTGTTCGGGGTACTCGGCGAAGCCCGGGACGGTCCACTGGCCGGTCGTCGAAGCCGCGGCGTCGGCCTCGTGCCCCGCCTCGGGGAAGCGCCACTCCGCCGTCGCGCCCGGATCGGCCGCCGGCTCCGGATCCGCCTGGGCGAACGCCGCCGCGACCGACGCCGGGATCGGGATCGACGCCGGAATCGGCCCGCCCACCGACCCGGCTCCGGAGACGGACCCGGCACCGGCCCCGGACGCCGGTTCGGCCGGAACCGAACCCGCCGCCTCCGGCCACTGCACCGGCATCGTCCAGGTGCCCGTGGCCGCCGGATCCGCACTGGCCGAGCCGAGCGGCACGATCATCGGCGGCGGCACGTAGCCGTGCCCGGGCGCCGCGAGCGGCTCCCCGGTGCCGAGCGCGTCCAGCATGTCCTGCGGCAGTTTCACGAAGGCCGTGGCGTCCGAGTCGTACTCGCCGCCCTGCGGGACCGGTTCCCAGCCCCAGCCCGCCGTGCCGTTCCCCTGGGTCACGTTCTCGTTCTCGTTCTCGCTCATGAGGTCAGCGCCCTTCCGAGGGCCCTGCGCGCCAGCACGGCCACCGTCCGCCGCAGATGCAGTACACCGGGAGCCACCGGTTCCCCCTGGTCGGGCACACAGGCGGCCGCGACGTACTCGCCGAAGGCCTCCAGCGCCTCGGGGGCCAGGCTCCGCCCGCCGTCCCAGTCGATCAGCGAGGCCACCCACTGCTCGGCCTCCAGCGGCCGCAGCGGCATCGGGGCCACCGCACCGATCGCACAGCGCACACCCCGGCGCGCGGGATCCAGTACGAGCCCCACGGACGCCACCGCGCGCCCCGGCCCCGTACGTCCCGTGGCCTTCAGGAACACCTGCGGCGCGTGCAGCAGCGGCACCCGCACGAAGCCGATCAGCTCACCGGGTCGCAGCATCTCCCGGCCGGCCAGCAGGTGCGACACCGGGATCTCCCGCTGCCCGCCCGGGCCGACGATGACGAGTACGGCCTCCAGCGCGGCCAGCACGGGCAGCGCGTCGCCCGTGGGGGCGGCGGTGGCGATGTTCCCGCCGAGGGTGCCGGCGTTGCGGATCTGCGGGGGCCCGGCGGCGCGCGCGGCGGCCGCCAGCGCGGGGATCAGGGCGGCGAAATCCGGCCGTCCCATCCGCGCATGGGTGAGGCCGGCACCGAGCAGCGCGTGGCCGTCCTGGTACTGCCAGCCGCGGATCTCGTTGATCCGGCCCAGGCCCACCAGCGCGGCGGGCCGCAGCAGCCCGGCGTTGACGGCGGCCATGAGGTCGGTGCCGCCCGCGACGGGCACGGCGGCGGGCATGGCGGTGAGCGCCGCCACGGCCTCGTCGAGCGAGGCCGGCAGCGTCACGGACTGCGCCGCCTGCGGGCCCGGAGGCCCCTGAGGCGAGTCCAGTGCGTGCGGTGCGTGCGTGGTCAACCCAGCTGCCCCTTCCCGATGTCCCGGTCCCGGCGCTCACGCCTGTCCGCCGTACGGTACGTGCTCACCGCCGGGACGTGGCAACTCTGGCACATCTTCCGGGCCGCCCGGCGCGAGGGTCCGCCCGGCGCCCCCGTCCTCCAGCGGGCGCCCCGTAAGGCCCGTACGGCCCGCGGTGCGGCCTTCGCCGCAGCTCCTCCCTGATCGTCCGTTTTTCCCTGTATAAGAGGAAATCGAGACAGAGTTCCGCCGCCGTCGCCTTTCGCCTCCGGTCCACGCACCCGCATCCACCCCCGCCCCCACCCACGCGTCACATGATCGGGGGCGTGCCCTCGATCGGGCGGCCGAGCACCCCGGGGCGCCGCTGCCACGGCAACGGCCCGCCCGGTGGCCGGTAGCCCACCCCGAGCGCGTCCAGCCGCGCATAGTGCGCCGCGGCCATCCGCCCCTCGAACCAGGCGAAGTCGCGCTCCTCCGGGGCGGGCTGCCACGACCAGACCACCTCCGCGAAGGCCGCCAGCCGCGGGAACACCTGGTAGTCGACCCTGTCCTGGCTCTCCATCACCTCGGTCCACACGTTGGCCTGCGCGCCCAGCACGTGGGCGGCCGCCTCCGGCGACAGCTTCGGCGGCACCGGCTCGAACCGGTAGACGTCCTCCAGGGAGCGCACGTACCCGATGGGCATCGGCTCGTCCCCGCCGCCCGCCTGACGGTGGTCCAGGTACACCTGCTGCTCGGGGCACATGACCACGTCGTGACCGGCCTCGGCGGCCGCGATCCCGCCCGCGTAGCCACGCCACGAGGACACGGCCGCACCCGGCGCGAGCCCGCCCTCCAGGATCTCGTCCCACCCGATCAGGCGTCGCCCGCGCTCGGCGAGCCAGCCGTCGAAGTGGCGGATGAACCAGGACTGGAGCCCGTCCTCCCCGTCCACCCCCAGCGCGTGGATCCGCTCCTGCGCGGCGGCCGAGGCCCGCCACTGCGTCTTGGGGCATTCGTCCCCGCCCACGTGCACGAAGGGTGAGACCTCCACCGGGAACAGTTCCAGCAGCTCCTCGAAGACCCCCTCGAAGAACCGCAGCACGGCCTCGGTCGGCGCGAGCACGTTCTCACTGATCCCCCAGTCGTCCCACACCTTCAGCGCCGCGGTGTCGACCACGTCCGTGTTGCCCAGTTCCGGGTACGCGGCGATCGCGGCCTGCGAATGCCCCGGTATGTCGATCTCCGGGACCACCCGGACGTGCCGCTCGGCGGCGTACGCGACGATCTCGCGGAGGTCGTCCTGCGTGTAGTAGCCGCCGTGGGGGGTCTCGTTCCACAGCGGCGAGGCCCGGTGCCCCCGTCGGCTGCGCGCCCGCCACGCGCCGACCTCGGTGAGGCGCGGGTAGCGTGTGATCTCGACCCGCCAGCCCTGGTCGTCCGTCAGGTGCAGGTGCAGGACGTTGAGCTTGTGCGCGGCGAGCAGGTCGATGTACCGCAGCACCCCGTCCTTGGGCATGAAGTGCCGGGCGACGTCGAGCATCATGCCGCGCCAGCCGAAGCGCGGGCCGTCCACGATCGTGCCGTGCGGCAGGCTCCACGCTCCGAGACGCTGCAGTCGGCCCGGCGCCGGCGCCTTGCGGTGGGCGTCGGGCCCGAGCAGCTGACGCAGTGTCTGGGCGCCCCAGAACAGCCCGGCCTCGCTCGCCCCCGTCAGCTCGACGCCGTCCGGGCCGATGTCGATGCGGTACGACTCCGGCCCCTGGTCCCAGCCACGGTCGGGGTCGACGCACAGCCGCAGATCGGCGGCCCGGCCGTCCTCGGCGGCGGGCAGGTCCCAGCCGGTGGCCGCCCCCAGCTCCCGGCGCAGCCAGCGCGCCACCGCCCCGGTTCCCGGTCCGGCGACGAGGCGGGGCCGGGGCCCGAACGCGTAGCGGCGTCCGTCCTGGTCGAGGGCGGCGACCCGGGGTGCGGGGATCAGGTCCATGCGTCAGCCCTTCGCGACAGCGCGTTGCGCTCTGCGCAACGGCCGCTGCGCAGAGTGCTCGTCGCCGCCGACCCTAACGCGCCCTCCGGGCACGGCAAAGGCCCCTGGGGACGGCAATGCCCCCGGCACGGCGACGACCCCCGGGCACGGCAAAGGCCTCCGAGCACGGCGACGCCCCCGGGCACGGCAAAGGCCCCCGGACGCGCCGGAGCGCTCCGGGGGCCTCGGTCCCGCGAAGGGGAAGACCCAGGGGCGGACTACTTGTCCTTGCCGCCCTTGTCCTTGTCCCCGCCGGGGCCCATGGACTCGTAGATCTCCTTGCACATGGGGCAGACCGGGTACTTCTTCGGGTCCCTGCCCGGTACCCAGACCTTGCCGCAGAGCGCGACGACGGGGGTCCCGTCGAGCGCGCTCGCCATGATCTTGTCCTTCTGGACGTAGTGGGCGAAGCGCTCGTGGTCGCCGTCACCGTGCGACACCTGCGGCGTCGGCTCTACGAGGGTCCCCGTGCCAGTCCCGCGCTCGGGCTCAAGAGTGCTCATGGCACCAGGGTACTTAACCCCGCGCCCGTCAGTTGAGCGACGGGTCGTCCGGATAGGTGGCGACCATCGCGAGTTCGCTGCGCTGGCGGCGCAGGACCGCCCGCCACAGCCGTTCCGGGTCCGGGAAGGACACGTCTCCGGGCTCCGACTCCACGACGTACCAGGCCCCCTCACCCAGCTCCGCCTCCAGCTGCCCCGGGCCCCAGCCCGAGTAGCCGGCGAAGATGCGCAGGCCCCCCAGGGCCGCGGCCAGCAGCTCCGGCGGCGCCTCCAGGTCGACCAGACCGATCGCCCCGTGGACCCGCCGCCAGCCGAGCGGACCCTCCTCGCCCGGGATGACGGCCAGCCCCAGCGCCGAGTCCAGGGCCACGGGCCCGCCCTGGAAGACCACGCCCGGCGCACCGGCCAGGGGCGCCCAGGGCAGCAGGACGTCACCGACGCCCACGGGGGTCGGCCTGTTGAGGACCACGCCGAGGGAGCCCTGCTCGTCGTGGTCGAGCAGCAGCACCACGGCGCGGTCGAAGTTCGGGTCCGCGAGGGCGGGGGTGGCCACGAGCAGCCGCCCTGTGAGGGAGGACACCTCGGTCATGCCGCCATGATCCCCCACATTCGCCTTTTGCGGGGAGCGGGCGGAGAGATCGGATCGCCCGCAGCTCAGGGCGCACGGAGGCGGCGAGGAGCGCGCACGGACGGCCTAGCCGGAACGCAACGCTCCGCCATGTGGTGGGTACGGAGGGTGTTGTGCCGAATTCATGACAGTCCTACGGCCACGTCGGCCTTACGAACAAGGGGGTGGTGGCCCTTACCCTTTTCCCTGGCCCCCTGCCCACCCCTCTCCGGAACGCGAGATTCATGACCGGCACAGACGATGTCCTGCTTGTCCACGGCGGTACCCCGCTTGAGGGCGAGATCCGTGTCCGCGGTGCGAAGAACCTCGTGCCCAAGGCCATGGTCGCCGCTCTGCTCGGCAGCGAACCCAGCCGGCTGCGCAACGTTCCCGACATCCGTGACGTGCGTGTCGTGCGCGGGCTGCTCCAGCTCCACGGGGTGACGGTCCGTCCCGGCGAGGAGCCGGGCGAGCTCGTGCTCGACCCCACCCACGTCGAGAGCGCGAACGTCGCCGACATCGACGCCCACGCGGGCTCGTCGCGCATCCCGATCCTGTTCTGCGGCCCCCTGCTGCACCGCCTCGGCCACGCCTTCATCCCCGGCCTCGGCGGCTGCGACATCGGCGGCCGGCCGATCGACTTCCACTTCGACGTGCTCCGCCAGTTCGGCGCGACCATCGAGAAGCGCGAAGGCGGCCAGTACCTCGAGGCCCCCCAGCGCCTGCGCGGCTGCAAGATCCGCCTGCCCTACCCGTCGGTCGGCTCGACCGAGCAGGTGCTGCTGACGGCCGTCCTGGCCGAGGGCGTCACCGAGCTCAGCAACGCAGCGGTGGAGCCGGAGATCGAGGACCTCATCTGCGTCCTGCAGAAGATGGGCGCGATCATCTCCGTCGACACCGACCGGACCATCCGGATCACGGGTGTCGACCGCCTCGGCGGCTACAACCACAAGGCCCTTCCGGACCGCTTGGAGGCCGCCTCCTGGGCTTCCGCGGCGCTGGCCACCGGCGGCAACGTCTACGTGCGCGGCGCCCAGCAGCGCTCGATGATGACCTTCCTGAACACCTTCCGCCGGGTCGGCGGGGCGTTCGAGATCGACGACGACGGCATCCGCTTCTGGCACCCGGGCGGCCCGCTCAACGCCATCGCGCTGGAGACCGACGTCCACCCCGGTTTCCAGACCGACTGGCAGCAGCCGCTCGTCGTGGCCCTGACGCAGGCCTCCGGCCTCTCGATCGTCCACGAGACGGTCTACGAGTCCCGGCTCGGCTTCACCTCGGCGCTCAACCAGATGGGTGCTCACATCCAGCTGTACCGCGAGTGCCTGGGCGGTTCGGCCTGCCGCTTCGGCCAGCGCAACTTCCTGCACTCGGCGGTCGTCTCCGGCCCCACCAAGCTGCAGGGCGCCGACCTGGTCATCCCCGACCTGCGCGGCGGGTTCTCGTACCTGATCGCGGCGCTGGCCGCCGAGGGCACCTCGCGCGTCCACGGCATCGACCTGATCAACCGCGGCTACGAGAACTTCATGGAGAAGCTCGTCGAGCTCGGCGCGAAGGTCGAGCTCCCGGGCGGCGACCTCGTCTGAGTCCGTACGCACGGACGAAAACAGCCCCCCGGGCCCCGCAAGGGGCCCGGGGGGCTTTCTCGTGGCCCGGCGGCGGGCGGGGGCTTGCGCGGGGTCGGCGCGCCCTGACGGGGCCTCACGGCGCCTTGCAGGGCGCACGGGTCACGCCCGGTCACCCCGGTCGTGCGGGCCCGGACAGGCCGAAGGGCGGCCGCCCCGCCCGGGGTGGCCGCCCTTCGCCGTTCTACGTATCACTGCTGCACTTCTGCCGTACTCGCCGTTCCAAAGGCCTCTGCGGCCTTCGGCTCCGGGGGCAGGACTACTTGCCCTTGGCGGCTTCCTTGAGCTTGGAGCCCGCGGAGACCTTCACGCTGTAGCCGGCCGGGATCTGGATGGGGTCGCCGGTCTGCGGGTTGCGCGCGGTGCGAGCGGCACGGTGGGTGCGCTCGAAGGTCAGGAAGCCGGGGATGGTGACCTTCTCGTCGCCCTTGGCGACAATCTCGCCGACGGTCTCGGCGAGCGCGGCCAGAACGGCGTCGGCGTCCTTGCGGGTCACCTCGGCGCGCTCGGACAGAGCGGCCACCAGCTCACTGCGGTTCATGTTGTACTCCCGTGTTCAACTTGCCTTAGAGGCGTGAGATCGAAGCCGATGCTGCCAGGGCCCTAGGACAGTCCCCGGACCCGGGTCTGAACGTCAGACCCTCTCGCCCGGTTACGCATCCTGCCCCCACCAGCGGCGGGAAAGCCAATCCGGCACCCGCCGGGGTCACACGAAAAGCGCCACAGTCACGCCGCGGTGACACTCCGTCCGCACCATCGCTCGCACGCCGATGCGGACCGCGGACCACGCGGGCATCCCCGCAACCCTAGAGGCGCCCCGCCGGGGCCGCATCTCGCGACGCGCCGGGACGAGGAGGCCGTGAGGGCCGTCACAGACGGCCCCCGGGCCCCTCAGCCTGCGGAGGCGGCCTTGCGGACGGCGCCGGCGACGGCGCCCGCGACCTTGTCGTTGAACACCGACGGGATGATGTAGTTCGCGTTCAGCTCGTCCTCGCCGACGACGTCCGCCAGCGCGCTCGCGGCGGCCAGCATCATGCCGGTGTTCACCGTGCGGGACTGTGCGTCCAGCAGACCGCGGAAGACACCCGGGAAGACCAGCACGTTGTTGATCTGGTTCGGGAAGTCGGAGCGGCCGGTGGCGACGACGGCGGCGGTCTGACGGGCGACGGCCGGGTCCACCTCGGGGTCCGGGTTCGCGAGCGCGAACACGATGGCGCCCTCCGCCATGGCGGCGACGTCGTCGCCGGACAGCACGTTCGGCGCCGAGACGCCGATGAAGACGTCGGCGCCGACCACGGCCTCCTTCAGAGTGCCCGTGTACCCCTCGGGGTTGGTGTTGTCGGCGATCCAGCGCAGCGGGGAGTCCGCGGCCGCGTCGACGAGGTCGGGGCGGTCCGCGTGCACCACACCGTGGATGTCGGCGCTGACGGCGTTCTTGACGCCCGCCGCGAGGAGCAGCTTCAGGATGGCGGTACCGGCGGCGCCGGCGCCCGACATGACGACCTTGACGTCGCCAACTGCCTTGCCCACCACGCGAAGTGCGTTGGTGAGGGCCGCGAGCACCACGATCGCGGTGCCGTGCTGGTCGTCGTGGAAGACGGGGATGTCGAGGGCCTCGCGCAGTCGGGCCTCGATCTCGAAGCAGCGCGGCGCGGAGATGTCCTCGAGGTTGATGCCGGCGAAGCCCGGGGCGATGGCCTTGACGATGGCGACGATCTCGTCGGAATCCTGGGTGTCGAGGCAGATCGGCCAGGCGTCGATGCCGGCGAAGCGCTTGAAGAGGGCGGCCTTGCCCTCCATGACGGGCAGTGCGGCCATGGGGCCGATGTTGCCCAGGCCCAGCACGGCGGAGCCGTCCGTCACGACTGCGACGGAGTTGCGCTTGATGGTGAGGCGGCGCGCGTCCTCGGGGTTCTCGGCGATGGCCATGCACACGCGGGCCACGCCCGGGGTGTAGATCATCGAGAGGTCGTCACGGTTGCGGATGGGGTGCTTGGACGCCATCTCGATCTTGCCGCCGAGGTGCATCAGGAAGGTGCGGTCGGAGACCTTGCCCAGGCTGACGCCCTCGATCCCGCGCAGCTTCTCGACGATCTCGTCCGCGTGGGCGGTGGAGGTGGCGGCGATGGTGACGTCGATCCGGAGCTTCTCGTGACCGGAGGCCGTCACGTCGAGGCCGGTGACCGAGCCGCCGGAGGACTCCACGGCCGTGGTGAGCTGGGAGACCGCGGTTCCGCTCGCGGGCACTTCCAGGCGGACCGTCATCGAATACGAGACGCTGGGCGCCGTTGCCATGGCCGTGTTTCCTCTTCTGTCCCTGGTTCGCTTAACACACAGGGCCCCGCTGCACAGCAGGTGTGGCAGGACCTGTTGTCCGATCGTCCCACCTACCGGCCGGTACAAGGTAACCAGCTACAAATTTCGGAAAGACTCTTCCACCATACGAGATAGCAAGGGCGTGCGGAATGGGGGGTCCCAACAAAACAGGTCCGCGCCCTCCACTGGTGGAGGGCGCGGACCTGATGCTTCACATGTCTATGACACCGACCCGCCATGCTCGCCTCGCGGCAAGTGGTCGCTCGAAGCGACGAAGGTTGGGCCCGGGGGCTTGGATCGAGTCGGTGCCGTACCCAGGCTAACAAAGGATCCCGGAATGTGATCCCCCTGCTCGCACTCGGTTCGCCACACCACGCTCCTGGCCGCGGACCATACGGCGGTACGGGGCCCTGAGCAGGGCGGAACCCGGGTCTCGAACCGCCGGCGCGGGCCGTCCCCGCTACGGAAGCAACAGCTCCGGCACCCCGTCCGCGTCGGGCCTGTCCCGCTCGGCGGAGACCACCGTCAGCTGCTGCGTCGCACGCGTCAGCGCGACGTACAGCACCCGCAGGCCCGCCGGGGACTCGTCCGCGATCTCCGCCGGGGAGACGACCACCGTGGCGTCGTACTCCAGGCCCTTGGCCTCCAGGCTGCCCAGCGCCACCGCCCGCCCGCCCAGGTCGGCGAGCCAGCCCGCGGCCTCCGCGCGCCGGTCCATGGCCACGACCACGCCGACGGTGCCGTCCACCTGCTCCAGCAGCCGCCGGGTCTCCTCGCGGACCGCCGTGCCCAGATCGCCCCGCGCAGCCGTGAAGCGTGGCTCCAGGCCCGTGGAACGCACCGCCGACGGCGGCTCCATGCCGGGCATCGCCAGGCGCAGCACCCGGGAGGCGACCTCGGCGACCTCCGCCGGGTTGCGGTAGTTGACCGTCAGCGTGAACCGCCGGCGTGGCCGGCTGCCCAGGGCCTCGTCGCGGGCAGCGGCCGCCTCCTCCGGGTCCGTCCAGGAGGACTGCGCCGGGTCGCCCACCACCGTCCAGGTGCCGTGCCGGCCCCGGCGGCCCACCATCCGCCACTGCATCGGCGTCAGGTCCTGGGCCTCGTCCACGATGACGTGCGCGTACTCGGTGCGTTCCGCCGCGAGCCGCTCGGCCCGCTCCCACTGGGTCTCCTCGCGGGCCGGCATCAGCTCCTCCAGCCCGCTGAGCTGGTCGAGCGGGTCCATCTCGCGCCTCCGCCTGGGCCGCGCGGGGGCGCCGAGCAGCTGCTGGAGCTCATCGAGCAGTGCCACGTCGTGCACGGACAGCGGGCCCTTGCCGTCCGGGCCCACCCGGCGCAGCGAGCGGGCCAGCTGGCGGGTCTCGCGCGGGTTCAGATCCCGGCGCGACCAGCGGCCGAGGTGACGCTCGTCGGCCAGCGCGGCGAGCACCGCGCGCGGGGTCAGCTCGGGCCACCAGGCGTTCAGGAAGCCGATGAAGGCGTCCTCGGTGGAGATGTCCTCGTCGAAGGCGGAGCGCAGCTCGGCGGC
Source organism: Streptomyces sp. NPDC054849 (assembly GCF_053610945.1). Classification (NCBI taxonomy): domain Bacteria; kingdom Bacillati; phylum Actinomycetota; class Actinomycetes; order Kitasatosporales; family Streptomycetaceae; genus Streptomyces; species Streptomyces sp. NPDC054849. The sequence continues at coordinate 10,557 of NZ_JBSGZI010000010.1, read as the reverse complement.
CAGCTCCGGGTCGCTGTGCCGGCCGGCGCTTCCGGACTTGGCGTACAGGGCGTCGAGGAGCAGCTTGCGGGCGCGCGGGCGCAGCAGGTTGACGGGGGCGGTGCCGCCGAGCACGTTCTGCCGGATCCGGTTCAGCTCGTCGGCCTCCAGCTCATGACGGCGGCCGAAGGCCACCACGCGCAGCCGGTCGGGGGCGCCGCCGAGCTCCAGTGCGCCCCGTACGGCCTTGCGAAGCACCTTGAGCATCCGGGAGGAGCCCTTGATGCGGGCCACGGCCGGGGAGTCGTAGGTGGTGGCCTCCGCGCCGTCGACGAGCGACCCGAGTGCCCGGATGGCCACCTGGCCCTCCTCGCCGAGGGAGGGCAGCACGCCCTCGGTGTACGCGACGAGCAGCGGGGTCGGGGAGACGATCAGGATGCCGCCGGAGTAGCGGCGCCGGTCCTGATAGAGCAGGTAGGCGGCGCGGTGCAGGGCGACGGCCGTCTTGCCGGTGCCCGGCCCGCCGGCGACCTCGGCCACGGAGGCGGCGGGGGCCCGGATGACCAGGTCCTGCTCGGCCTGGATGGAGGAGACGATGTCCCGCATGGAGTGCGTACGGGCCCGCCCGAGGGCGGCCATCAGGGCGCCGTCGCCGATGGCGGGCAGCTCCCGGCCGTCCAGGAAGGCGGTGACCTCGGGGCGCATCAGGTCATCCTCGACGCCCAGCACCTTGCGGCCCTTGGACCGGATGACGCGGCGGCGCACGACGCGGCCGGGCTCCTTGGGCGTGGAGCGGTAGAACGGCGCGGCGGCCGGCGCGCGCCAGTCGATGACCAGCGGCGCGTAGTCGGAGTCCAGGACCCCGATGCGGCCGATGTGCAGCGTCTCCGCGACGTCGGCCGTGAGGTCCTCGCGGATCGCGTCGTCGGCGGGCTCGACGGAGGTGTACGCGCCGTCCGCCCCGCGCTCGCCGTCCTTGCCGAGCACCAGGTCGATGCGGCCGAAGAGGAAGTCCTCGAACTCGTTGTTCAGCCGGTTCAGGTGGATACCCGCCCGGAAGACCTGCGCGTCGCGCTCGGCGAGTGCGCCGGGCGTCCCCACCTGGCCGCGCTTGGCGGCGTCGTTCATGAGGAATTCCGCCTCGTGGATCTTCTCCTCGAGGCGTCGGTACACCCGGTCGAGATGCGTCTGCTCGACCGCGATCTCCCGATCGCGGACGGAATCCGCCGTGCTGTCGACAGCGGCATTCTGCGCGGCCACCAAGGCCCCCTTCTGACGTGCATGGGCGACCGTCAACCGTACGCGAACCGGCCCCCTGTCCGCACGCCCGTTCCGGAACCGGTCTCGCTCAGTGATACGCCGGCTACCGGGATCCGGACGCCAGGACCCGGCGGCGATGCCGGGCGACGCGCTCGCGGTTGCCGCACAGCTCACTCGAGCACCACCGGCGCCGGTGTCCGCGGGAGGTGTCCAGGTAGACCCGGGTGCAGCCGTCACCCGCGCAGGCCCGCAGCAGGGCGAGGTCGCCGGGGTCGGTCAGCAGCTCGACGGCGTCGCGGGCCACGGCCGCGAGCAGGGCGCCGCATTCCACACCGCCGCACAACTCCCGCACGAGGTGCCCTTCTTGGTCCCGTACGGCGCACACGCCCGGGGGTGGTCCGGCGGCCAGCGCGTTGACGCGGGCGAGGGCGTTCTCGTCGGGATCGCTCCCGAGCAGCTCCGCCCGTACGAGGACGTCCACGTCGCCGCGCAGGGCTCGGAAGGCCGCGACCCAGTCGGGCCCCACCCGGGCGAGCGGTGTCCGGTCGGGCACCAGCCCGGCCCCGGCGAGCCACAGCCGCAGCTCGTCGCCGTCCCGGATCCCCTCGTGGGGGGTGAAGGTGGCCACCAGGTCCAGGCAGATCCGCCCGGAATCGAACCGCATGCCGTCAGCCTCCCGTCGTGGGGTGCCGTACCAGATTGCCCTCGGGCGGGTCGCAGCGGAAGCCCCCGAACCGGTACCTCCGGTGGCGGGGCCGCCGCCGAATCCAGCCCCGTCGGCGTTTCGGGGCGCGGGGGTCCGCGGGCCGGCCCCCGGCGACGGCGCCGCACCCGGTGACGAAGTGTTCGGCGACTGCGCCGCTGCCGGGGCTCCGCCCCAGGCCCCGCGCCTCAAACGCCGACCGGGCCGGATCGGCTACAGCGCCGGCGGGTCGTCGTGCAGCAGCCGCTGGAAGAGGCGGTGGTCCCGCCAGGCGCCGTTGATGTGGAGGTAGCGCGGCGCGAGCCCGTACTGCTCGAAGCCCGCCTTGGCCAGCACCCGCTGCGAGGCCAGGTTGTCGACCAGGGTCCCGGCCTCCACGCGGTGCAGTCCCACCTCGTCGCGGGCGATCCGGCAGACCTCCTCCACGGCCGCGGTGGCCAGCCCCTTGCCGTGCCAGGCCCGGTCGACCCAGTAGCCCAAGCCGCCGCTGCACAGCGGCCCGAGCACGATGGAGCCGAGGTTGATCGCGCCGACGGGCGAGCCGGTGGCGGTCTCGACGAACACGTACGAGCGGAGCCGCCCCGCGTCCCGGTCGGCGAGCACGCCCTCGAGGCGGGTCCGTTGCCCCTGCTCCGTGTAGAAGGCGTCCGGGCGGACCGGCTCGAAGGGCGCCATGAACGCCCGGTTGCGTGCGAACACCTCGGCCAGCCCGGCGGCGTCGCCGAGCGTGACGCCCCTCATCTCCACGCCGTCAATGATCATCCCGGCACGTTAGCCGAGGACACCCCGGGCCGTCACCGCGTCCACGGGAAGCTCCCCGTACTTGGCGTCGCCGCCCGCGTCCAGCGACAGCCGGTAGCCCCGCTTGACCACCGTCTGGATCAGGTTCGGCGCCCCGAGCGCCGCCCTCAGCCGGGCCATCGCCGTCTCCACGGCGTGCTCGTCGCGCCCCGCCCCCGGCAGCGTCCGCAGCAGCTCCGCGCGGGACACCACCCAGCCCGGCCGTCGCGCCAGCGCCCGAAGCAGGGCCATCCCGGCCGGCGGCACCGGCCTCAGCTCCTCGTCCACCAGGACCGCGTGCCCCCGCAGCTCCACGCGGTGCCCGGCCACCGGCAGCACCCGGGCCCGGCCGGGCAGCTCCTGGCAGAGCAGCTGCACCAGCGGGCCCAGCCGGAACCGCTCCGGCTGCACCGTGCCCACCCCGTGCGCCTGCAGCGGCAGTGCGGTCACCGGCCCGACGCACGCGGTCAGCAGCGTGCCGCGCAGCGCGTCCAGCACGGCCTCCAGCACGCCCCGCTCCTCGGCCCGGGACAGCAGCGAGGCCGCCGCCGGGGCCGAGGTGAAGCTGACGGCGTCCACGCCGCCCCCGACCATCGCGTCCAGCAGCCGGTCCAGCGGCCCGAGGTCTTCGGGCGCCATCCACCGGTACACCGGGACGACCACCACGTCTGCCCCGCCGGCCCGCAGCGCCTCGACGAAGCCGGGCAGCGGCTCCCCGTGCAGCTGGAGTGCGATCCGCCGTCCGGCCACCCCGGCCGACAGGAGCCGCTCCAGTACCTCGGCGAGCGATTCCGACTCCGGGGACCAGGTCTCGACGAGCCCGGCGGCCCGGATGGCCCCCTTCACCTTCGGTCCGCGCGCGAGCAGTTCGGTGGCCCGCAGCCGCTCCAGCAGTTCCACGCCGACCCCCCACCCGTCGGCGGCCTCGATCCACCCCCGGAAGCCGATGGCGGTGGTGGCCACGACCACGTCCGGTGCGCAGTCGATCAGTTCCCTGGTGGCGGCCAGCAGTTCGCTGTCGTCGGCGAGCGGCACGATCCGCAGCGCCGGCGCGTGCAGCACCGCCGCTCCGCGCCGCCGCAGCAGCGCGATCAGCTCGTCCGCCCGCCGGGCGGCGGTGACCCCGACGGTGAAGCCCGCGAGGGGGCCGGTGTTCGTGTCGTCCATCGTGACCTGCCTAGTGACGCATGGGGGGGCGGTACGGGTGAACCGAGAGTGCCAAGGCGGCATGTCGGACTCGGTTCACCTGTATTTCGCCCCGGTTACACCGACGTGAGCTGCGGTTTCGCCTCGGCCCCTGTGGTCTGGATCACCGCGGCCGCCGGCCGGCGAAGGTATACCGCCCACGTCACCGCGCAGCACACGGCGTAGAAGGCGAGGAAGGTGACGAAGGCCGCCGTGCCCGAACCTGAGGTGAGGAACGCCTCCCGGAAGACCAGGTTGATGCCCAGCCCGCCGAGCGCGCCGACCGCACCGATCAGACCCATCGAGGCCCCGGAGAGCCGCCGCCCGTACGCCGCCGCGGTCTCGCCGCTCATCCCGCGCGCCAGCGCCTTCGCCTGGAAGATGCCCGGGATCATCTTGTACGTCGACCCGTTGCCGAGCCCGCTGAGGACGAACAGGGCCACGAACCCGACGAGGAAGACCGGCAGCGACGACCGCCCCGAGGCGTACACCACCACTCCGGTCGCCGCCGCCATCGCCACGAAGGTGCCCAGGGTGATCCGCGCCCCGCCGAACCGGTCCGCGAGCGCGCCGCCCACCGGCCGGATCAGCGAACCGAGCAGCGGTCCGACGAAGGTCAGCGAGGCGGCCTGCAACGGGGTCCGGCCGAACTGGGTCTGGAGCACCAGCCCGAAGGCGAAGCTGTAGCCGATGAAGGAGCCGAACGTCCCGATGTAGAGGAACGCCATGATCCAGGTGTGTGCGTCCTTCAGCGCCTCGCGGACGGCGCCGGTGTCGTTGCGCACGGGCGCCAGGTTGTCCATCCGCGCGGCCGCCAGGATCGCCGCGATCACGATCAGCGGGATGTAGGCGGCGAGCAGGAGCCGCGGGTGCGTGGCCCCGGCGGTGGCGATGACCAGGAGTCCGGCCAACTGCACCACGGGCACGCCGATGTTGCCGCCGCCGGCGTTCAGGCCGAGCGCCCAGCCCTTCTTGCGCAGCGGGAAGAAGGCGTTGATGTTGGTCATCGAGGAGGCGAAGTTGCCGCCGCCGACGCCGGTGAGGGCAGCGACGAGCAGGAACGTCCCGTACGAGGTCCCGGGCTCCATCACCACCAGTGCGGCCACCGTCGGTGCGAGCAGCATCAGCGCGCTGAAGACGGTCCAGTTCCGGCCGCCGAAGCGGGCGACGGCGAAGGTGTACGGCACCCGCACCAGCGCGCCGACGACGGTCGCCGTCGCGATCAGGGCGAACTTGCCGGCCGGGTCGATGCCGTACTCGGGCCCCATGAAGAGGACCATCACGGACCAGAGCGTCCAGATCGAGAAGCCGATGTGCTCGGAGAGCACGGAGTAGACGAGGTTGCGGCGGGCGGTCCGCTCCCCCGTCTCCTTCCAGAAAGTCTCGTCCTCGGGATCCCACTGCTCGATCCAGCGGCCTCCCCTGCGCGGTGCGGTCGTACCGGTCATCACACGCCTCCACAGCTGTCGCGTCCGTGGTGACGACCTTAGGAAGGACGCGTTTCGGCCTCGGTCCCCGCCGGATGACCGCCGGGAAACCTTGGTCTCACCCACCGGCCGGGCCCTGTGTGAGCCGTGCCGGGAGACGGCTGCCGGGTGGCGGTTCGAGCCATCCCCGCTCGGCCGCCAGCTCGGCGGCCGCGGCGAGCAGGGCGTCCAGCCCGGGGTGGCGCAGACCCTTCCGCCACACCATCGACAGCGGTGACAGCGGCACGGGGTCGGTCAGCGGCAGCTTCACGCATCCCGGCATGTCCAGGAAGTCGACGGTCGCCAGTACCGGATTGCCGGTCTTGACCATGACCCGGCGGAACTCCTCCTTGCCCACGGCGACCGGCGCGGGAGGCGCCATGAGGATCCCCCGCCCGGCGAACAGCTCGCGCGCCATCCCGGTCCACTCCAGCGTCCGCGGGTTCCCGGCGCCCACGTACACGGTCTCCCCGGCCAGTGCGTCCAGCGGTACGGACTCCCGCGCGGCCAGCGCGTGCCCCTCGGGCAGCAGCACGGCGAGCGGCTCGTACCGTACGGGGCTGCGCGCGAGCGGCGCCCGCAGCGCCGGGTCCAGTCCGTCGGCGTACCCGAAGGAGACGTCGAGGCGCCCGGCCGCGATCTCGGCGGCGGCGTAGGTGAGCCCGCTCTCGAAGCGGGCCATCAGCTCGCAGTCCGGAGCGAGTTCGCGTGCCCGCTCCAGGACCGTGCGGCCGGTTCCGGGCCCGTCGGTGTTCAGGTCGACGAGGAGCGGGCGGGGCTCGGCGTTCTGGCCGAAGGCGGCTGCCAGCTCCTCGTGCGCGCGCAGCACGCGCCGGGCCAGCGGCAGCAGCCGCCGGCCGTCGGCGGTCAGCTCCACCTGCCGGGTCGTACGTACGAACAGCGAGGTGTCCAGGGCGAGTTCGAGCCGCCGGACATCGCGACTGAGCGCCTGCTGGGCGACGTAGAGGCGGGCGGCGGCACGCGTGAAGTGCAGTTCTTCGGCGGCCGCGACGAACCCGCGCAGCAGCCGGGGGTCCACGTCGCGGGGCATCATCCCCGGAGACTAACAACAGATCCAGGTGAATGACCTCCGAACAGGTGTTGGACCGGGGTGGGGGCGGGGCCCGAGGCTTCTCCCATGCCCGCCACCACCACGACCGCCGCCCGTACGCCGCGCATGACCGTCACCGGCAACACCCTCGTCCTCGCCGCCGCGCCCGCCCGTCCCTCCCGTCCCTCCCGTCCCTCCCGGGCGGCCCGCACGCCCCAGGGCCCGTACCGCCGCCTGTTCGCCCTGCCCGGCGCCCGCGGATTCACCGCCGGCAATCTGCTCGCGCGGCTCCCCATGGGCATGTTCGGGGTCAGCGCGGTGATGATGATCGCCGGCCAGCGCGGCTCGTACGCCCTCGCCGGCGCGGTCACGGCGACCGGCCTGGCCGCCACGGCGCTGGTCGCCCCCTGGACCGCCCGGCTGATCGACCGCCACGGCCAGGCCCGGATCGCCGTCCCGGCCACCCTGATCGCGGTCCTCGGCTCGCTGGCCCTGATCGTGTGCGTCCGTACCGGGGCGCCCGCGTGGACCCTCTTCGCCGCCTACGCCGCGACCGCCACCACCCCCAACATCGGCGGCATGTCCCGGGCCCGCTGGACCCATCTGCTGCGCGACTCCCCGGCCTCGCACCACACGGCGATGTCCTTCGAACAGGCCGCCGACGAAATGTGCTTCATGCTCGGACCGGTCCTGGCGGCCTTCCTGTGCAGCGCCGTCTTCCCCGAGGCGGGCACCCTCGCCGGCGCCGGTCTGCTGCTCACCGGCATGCTGGTCTTCACCTCCTGCCGCGCCACCCAGCCCCCGGTCACGGCGGCGCCCCGCCGCGGCTCACCGCTGCGCGCCCTCGGCCCGCTGCTGCCCCTCTTCCTCGTCACGGGCGTGATCTTCGGCTCGATGGAGATCGCCTCGATCGCCCACCTCGACGCACAGGGCCTGGGTGCCGCCTCCGGCCTGGTCCTGGCCCTCCAGGCGGCGGGCTCCTGCGCGGCCGGCCTGCTCTACGGCACCCTGCGCGCCCGCTCGCTCAAGGCCTGCGTGTTCGCCCTGGCAGCCCTCATGACCCTCCCCTGGGCCGCGGCGGCCGCCGGCTCCCTGCCCGCCCTCGCCTGCGCCCTCCTCCTGGCCGGCATGGCCACGGCACCGACGATGGTGACGGCGATGTCCCGCGTCCACGCCCTCACCCCGGAGGGCCGCCTCAACGAGGGCATGACGCTGGCGGTCACCGCCATCTTCGCGGGCATCGCGGCCGGCTCGGCCTCCGCCGGCTGGGTGGTGGAGAACATGGGCCCCACCGCCGCCTACGCACTCCCGGCCGCAGCCGCGCTGCTCGCCCTGGCGACCACGGCCCGGCGCCGCTCCGCCGACGGCGGCCCGTCCGCATGACAAAGGTCCGCAGCAACCATCCGACAGCAGGACCCGCGAAACCTGTACCAGGTTTCGGTACCAGCCATGTACCATAAACTCGTACGACTCAGCGAAGGAGTGAGCCCATGTCCATAAGCGCCAGCGAGGCCAGGGCGACTCTGTTCCCCCTGATCGAACGGGTCAACACCGACCATGCCCCGGTGCGCATCACCTCCAAGAACGGCGACGCCGTCCTCATGTCCGCCGACGACTACGACTCCTGGCAGGAGACCGTCTACCTGCTGCGCTCCCCCGCCAACGCCCGGCGACTGATGGAAGCCGTCGCACGCGACCGCGAGGGCGCCCCCACGGTCACCAGGACGCAGGATGAGCTGAGGGAGTTGGCCGGGGGCGAGGAGTGAAGAGCGTTCACTTCGACCCCGCCGCATGGGAAGACTTCCTGTTCTGGCTCACCGCGGACCGGAAGATGGCCCGCCGGATCACCCGCCTGATCGGCGAGATCCAGCGCGATCCGTTCACCGGCATCGGCAAGCCCGAGCCGCTGAAGGGCGTGCTGTCGGGCTACTGGTCGCGCCGGATCGACGACGAGCACCGGCTCGTGTACCGGGCGGACGACAAGGAAGTGAAGGTCCTCAAGGCCCGCTACCACTACTGACACATGACAAAGGCCCCGCAGCCGAGAGGCTGCGGGGCCTTTGCCCACATGGGATGAGTGGAGATGGCGGGAATCGAACCCGCGTCCAACGGTGCAGAAGCAGGGCTTCTCCGAGCGCAGTCCGCTGCGCTTTTCTCAGCCCCGGAGATCACACGGACAAGTCTCCGACGGGCTCAGTCACTGTTTGATTTCCCTCCAACCCCCGTGACCGGGGCTAGAGGTTTAGATCCCTAGTTGACGCCAGGATCCGGACCGGGACCACTTCCGGGCTGACGCTCCTCACAGAGGCTTCAGCTCACTGTTATTAGGCAGCGAGGGTGAAGCGGGAGTTATCGCTCTTGGAGTTGGCGATTATTGTTTGCGACATGTGGTTAGCGAGATCATTGCCGCTTCCTCGGCTCGCTTCCCCTGCATCGACATCCGCTGTCGAAACCGATCATCCCCATGTTTTTTTAACAAACAGCGTCCCCGTGACCGGGGGTGCTGACGCCATGGTACGCGAAGTGGACCACTGCGTGCCAGGAGATTAAACCGTACCCCGCTGCTTGCGGCGGACCGCCGAGATCGCCCGGTTCGTCTCGCGGGTGTCCTGCTTCTCCCGCAGCGTCTGGCGCTTGTCGTACTCCTTCTTGCCCTTGGCCAGCGCGATCTCGACCTTCGCGCGGCCGTCCTTGAAGTACAGCGAGAGGGGCACGATCGTGTGACCCGACTCGTCCGCCTTGCGCTCCAGCTTGTCGATCTCCTCCCGGTGCATGAGGAGCTTGCGCTTGCGCCGGGCGCTGTGGTTGGTCCAGGTGCCCTGGCTGTACTCCGGCACGTGCACGTTGTAGAGCCAGGCTTCCCGGCCCTCCACCGACACGAAGCCGTCGACCAGCGAGGCCCGGCCCTGGCGCATGGACTTGACCTCGGTCCCCGTGAGCACGAGACCGCACTCGTAGGTGTCGAGGATCGTGTAGTCGTGCCGCGCCTTCTTGTTCTGGGCGATCAGCTTGCGCCCTTTTTCCTTAGCCATAGTGCGGTCATTTTCGCACTATGGACCCACCCCGAGGCCACCCAATACCGTGACGGCCCGCTCCTCGACCCGGTCGCCCGCCGCCACATCCGGCGTGATGCCGCTGCCGTCCAGGCTGCGGCCCGCCGGCGTGCGGTACGTGCCGACCGTCAGCTCGGCCACCGAGCCGTCCGGGAGCTCGGTCGGCATCTGCACCGAACCCTTGCCGAAGGTCCGGCTGCCGACCGCCACCGCCCGTCCGCGGTCCTGGAGGGCGCCCGTCACCAGCTCGGCCGCACTCATCGTGCCGCCGTCCACGAGGGCCACCAGCGGCCGGGCCGTGTCCCCGCCCGGGGTCGCGTGCAGGACGCGCTGATCGCCCCGTACGTCGTACGTCGCCACGAGGCCGCCGTCCAGGAAGGCGGAGGCGGCCGTGACCGCCTCGGCGACCAGCCCGCCCGGATTGCCACGCAGGTCGAGCACGACCCCCGCGCCCGGCGGGGCCGCGCGGACGGCGGCCTGGACCCGCTCGCCGGAACCGCGGGTGAAGGAGGTCACCTTGATGACGGTGACGCCGTCCGGGCGCTGCCGTACGGTCACCGGCTCGGTGCGCAGCTGCTCGCGGCGGACGGTCTCGGTGAGGCCGGCGCCGTCCCGGCTCAGGCCGAGCACGACGGGGGTGCCGGCGGTGCCGCGCAGCAGGGCGACCACGTCGGTGACGGCCAGGCCGGTCACGGCGTGCCCGTCGACGCTCAGCAGCCGGTCCCCGGCGCGCAGTCCGGCCCGGGCGGCGGGGCTGCCGGGCTGGACCTTGTCGACCTTGATCACGCCGTCGTGGGCGCGCCCGGCCCAGACCCCGACGCCGGTCCAGTGGCCGTCGAGGCCCTCGGCGAAGGCGGCGTACTCGCCCTGGTCGTAGACGGTGCCCCAGCGGTCGCCGCTGCGGCTGACCACGTCCTGGGCCGCCTTCTTGCCCGACTTCCCCTCGGCGACGGCCTCGGCGGCGGCGCGGGCGACCGCGTCGCGGTCGGCGGTGCCCGCCTCACGGGGGGCGGCGGATGCGCCGAGGTCCGCACGGACGTCGGCGGCCGCGGCGCCGTCCTCGCGGTCCCAGCATCCGGT